>JBEATZ010000002.1:0-10862 GCA_041161695.1 Planctomycetota bacterium
CACTGCAGCCAACCGCTTCACCTACGCCCAGAACGACTACGACTTCGTGATCTCGGCCGACGGCGGCCTGTGCACCACGGGCACCTTCGGTGCACCCGTGATCGCAGCCAAGTACCCGGCCTCCGGCCAGACGGTGCTCGCCGGCACGCAGTACGACTCGGCTCCGCTGGGTGCACTCGGCGGCATGGGCATCGTGCAGCTGATGGCTCCGCCCGGTGACCCCAACGAACCGACGGCCAACTCGGACGCAACCAACACCGTCCTCGACGACAACATCCTCTTCCTGCGCGACGGCACTCCGCAGAACGGCACCGCCAAGCGCGACCTGCTCGCGTGGCGCGGCTTCCCGAATGCGAACGGCACGCTGGTGGACGACTTCAACAACCCGACCAACATCGGCGCCAACGAGGGCGACATCCGCCCGTCCCCGATCTTCCTGCCGGTGACGTTCAGCAACCGCACCCGCCTCCGCTCCAAGTGGATCGACACGGGTTCGAGCAAGCGCCGTCCCCTCGCGGCCCCGGACAACCAGCCGCGCGGCATCGTGCAGGACACGGTGAACAACCTGCTGGCCGGCCCGACGTACGAGTTCGCGGGCACCTTCAACAACCCGACCGCGCTGAACCACGGCTACGCGAACTACCAGGTCGACGGCACGAGCGCGAAGCCCGTGTACCCGGTGGCGGTCAACTACGCCGACATCCTCGGGATCAACACCAACGCCTCGTTCGGCGGCGAGCCTGCGATCCGCGTCGAGCTGACCTCGCCTGCGCTCGGCACGATCGTCGATCGCTACAGCCAGTACGAGGTGCAGTTCGCCTCGGCCAGCGCCGACCTGAACCCGACGTTCCGGATCCTGTCGCACTCCGACCGCATCCTGTTCCTGAGCCCGTCGTCGGGCGCGATCCCCGAAGGCTCCACGCGCCTGCGCGTGCTGAGCAAGTTCTTCGAGATCCGCATCGGTGGCCCGCAGGGCAGTGAGACCCTCGGTGGCACCTACTCGGGTTCGCTGCCGAACTCCCAGGTCCCGATCGCCAACGTACGCATCGGCTTCGCGTTCCACCAGGATCCCGCGAACCCGGCTGCGCAGCGCTTCCCGGCCAACCCCTCGCAGTTCGTCCTGAACCTCACGGATCCTTCCGTGCAGGAGCAGATCCGCCAGCTGGGTGCCAGCTACGTGCAGTGGGACATCGTGTTCAACACGGGCTTCAAGTCCGTGCCGACCGACGTGCCCCCGGGCCTGAGCCCCAGCTCGCCCCGCCCGGAGCTGCACTTCCTCCGCATCCCGTATCGTTTCTGATACGGGTTGCGGCGGCCCCCTTGTCCCTCGCCTGATTCTCGATCCGCGCTCCCCTCTACCCGCGATCTCCCATGAAGCAGTCCTTCCGAAGCCAGGCAGCGCTCGCTCTCACCTGCCTTGCCCTCCTCGCCGCATGCGACGGCAGCTCGGACGATGGTTCGGGCAATGCCGGCGTGGGCGAAGACCGCCTGCAGCTGCGCAACGTCCAGTACGGCCGTCTGGTCGACGTCTACGCGTACCGCCGCGTCGACCCCAACAACACGAGCTCGAGCTACACGGATCGACGCAACCGCCTCTTCCGCCAGGAAGTGCTCGTGGCGAAGGACGTGCTGGTGGACCCGCTCATCGAGAGCCAGAGCCTGTTCGACCCGGCGGGCAATGAGGTCGGCAACGCGGACTACCAGTTCCTGCCCTTCGACACGACCACGGGCCACGAGGCCCTGCTGATCCTCTGGGACGACCGCCTCGAGGCCACCAGCTTCCAGTCGGCGCTCAGCTTCGCGACCAGCAACCTGATGACCCTGCCGGATGCCTACCGTGGCCAGAACACGGTGCAGCGGCCGATCCCGGTGGCCCCGCGCAACGGCGCCTTCCAGCTGAACTTCTCCGGCAACCTGTCCCTGCCGGCCAACTTCTTCGAGGTGAACCCCTCGGCGATCCAGCTGCTGGAGTTCAAGGGCGATCCGTCGGTGGTGCCGCCGAACCAGGCGTTCCGCGCCCTGCCGTTCCGCCCCATCGTGAAGCAGCGGGCGATCATCCTCGACACCACGATCCTCGGGCAGGAAGCCGGCGGCGGCCAGAACGTCCCGGGCATGCCCCCGAGCGTGGACAATGTCACCGCCAACATCCGCATCGCGATCCCGAGCCGCGGCGGTGCGTCGTCGCAGTTCTTCGTGCCTGCGGACACCATCGAGGCGCTCAACGACGTGGACAGCTTCGGCCGCGACTCGGTCATCCGCGACTTCCGTTCCGGCAACCCCTCGGATGGTCGCTTCGGCGCCATCAGCGATGCCGAGCCGCCGATGATCGTCGCCAACCTGGGCATGGGCATCACGGCCATCGACCCGGTCAACAACCTCGTGACGCTCAACAAGCGCGGCCTCCAGGTGCCCGTGCGCGCCCGCTACCCGATGGTGGAGGGTCCGATCGACCCGGCCACCGGCTATCCGCGCGGTCCGGTCCAGGTGCCGGTGGTCACGCCGCTGCGCGCCGGTGACCGCCTCACGCAGGTCGTCAACGTGGCCATGCCCGACGGCAGCACCGAGGCGGTGCGCGTGTCGGCCGAGATCCTCCAGAACATGGAGGTCGGCACCGTTCTCAACGACCCCGCCTTCCCCGCCCTCGCGCGCGCTGCGGATGGCACCCAGGGTGAGAACCTCAACTTCATCCGCGTGAAGTTCGCCACGGTGAGCCCCGGAGTCGACTCCCTCGGCCGCCCGGTCCGCTTCGTCGCCAACGACTTCATCGACGGCCAGGACTGCGTGGTGCGCTGCTACTACTACGAGAACGTCCGCTTCACGGACGGCTCGGGTTCGGTGAGCGACGCCCTGCGCCGCGGCACCTACGTCAACATCGACCCGACCCCGGTGGGTGCCGTGACGCCCGGCACGCTGGTCGACACCTTCTCGTCGATCTCGGTGTCCTTCTCCGAGCCGGTCGACCTCGACGACATCGACGTCACCAAGAACTTCCTGCTCACCAACAGCACGATCACCGGCGCCAACTTCGCCGAACTGATCAACCGGCCGAAGCCCGCTTCGCTGTCGGTGGTGGCGACGAGCTTCTCGGACCAGTCGGGCGACGGCACCACGCTGCAGCTCACCCCGCCGCTCGGCCACTTCCACGTGAACGGCACGGCGGAGAGCTACTGGTTCCACATCCTGCTGGGCACCACGGGCGTCACCGACCTCGCGGGCAACCCGATCGCGGTCTATGCCGATCCCTCGCTGCCGGTGAGCAACTGGTCGTTCAACTACACGCTCAACGGCGCGAACCCGACCAACCGCGTCGGCTGGCGCATCTCGCGCTTCGAGGACGTGGACGAGGACGGCACCCCGCCCGGCACCGTCGACCTGTTCGGCCAGTACCGCCTGCAGAACGGCAGCCTCGTGGCCGCGGAGACCATCCGCTTCAGCCGCACGGCCGACAACCAGAACCTCGGCGGCATCTCCCGCGTGAACCGCGGTGAGTGCTGGGTGCCGGGCACGGCCCAAACGGCCGGCGCCCAGGCTCCCTTCGATCCCAACTCCCCGCAGAACGGCGGCCTCCTCTACTGGCAGCCGCGCATGTTCGACATCAACCCCACGCCGCCGCAGGTGTTCCTGCCGCCCAACACCCCGCACGTGGTGGGTGAGGTGGTGGAGCCGCTGCAGCCGCGCGGGTCGCGCATGATGATGCGTTACCTCGAGGACGACTTCTCGCTGAGCTACCGCCAGCCCTCGGAGTTCCTCCTCGACGTCGACCAGCTCTACTGGTCGCCGTTCAACGACAACAACGTCCTGTTCGACGTGTTCGACCGGTTCTCCATGTCGCTGGCCCACGGCGACAAGCGCCCCGACGAGCGCTGGTCGCTCGTGACCGCCGGCACGCCGCCCGCCACGCGCTGCACGTTCGACTGCGTGTCCGTGAGCAGCAACCTGTCCTCGGCCTTCGAGGACAACGTGCTCCGCGGCAGCGCCGCCGTGAAGGTGCTGGAAGACCGCGTCTACCAGATCAACCCGAACCAGGCGTTCCGCGCGCCCACGGGCACGAAGTTCGTGCCGTACCCCCGCTTCCAGCGGAGCTACACCTGGCGCGACTCCCGCCTCGTCACGACGGATGGCTCGGGCAACATCAGCGGCCTCGGTGGCGCGCGCGACCCGAGTGCCCAGCCGCCGAACAACGACAGCACCTGCAACATCGACTCGCCGTGGATCCGCGACAACCGCTACACGGACTTCCCGGGTTCGGTGTGGGTGATGGACATCCACAGCAACGCGCTGCCGAACTCCGCCACCGGTGACGGCCTCGGCGGCGACTTCATCGGCACCCGCCTGCGCGACCACGACCCGATCGCGCTGCCGCTGCTCATGGACATCAAGGTGTTCCCGGACGGCGCCGCCAACGGCGTCGCCACCGCGTCGAACATGTTCCAGGTCGCGATGCTCGGCCCGCCCAGCAACTTCCTGCTCGGCAACCCGGGTGGCTACTACAACTCCGTGGGCGTCGGCTGCGCCGGCCGCCTGCCGTGGCCGTGGACCCGCATCCACACCACGGGCGGTCTCGACCCGACGACGGGCCAGAACATCCTCGTCGACCCCGCCAACACCCAGACCGCCCAGGGCGGCTGGCTCACGGACGCAGGTCGCGGCGACCCGATCCAGGGCCGGTGCTTCGCCCCTCCTGGCGACGGCCACCTGCACTGGGCGCAAGCCGACTTCGTCCGCAAGGTCTCGACCGTCACCATGGGCTTCTTCGACACGCTGCAGCCGAACCGCCAGAACATCGGCGCCTCGGCCGCGGGTTCGTGGCCCGGCCTCGGTGTGGCGGCAGGCTTCCCCAACCTGGAAGCCCTCCAGGGCACGGGCACCCTGCGCGTCAGCGAGGTCGTGACCCTCACGGACCCGCCCGTCAACCGCCAGCCTGCGGGCACGTCGGTGGTGGTGGAGTTCCGTGGCGCCGAGAGCTTCGAGAACGCCACGATCTACGACTCGCTGACGCAGGACCAGCTGCGCTTGCGCGGCAACCTGCTCAACCCGAACTACGCATGCGAAGCCTTCCGCTACAGCGTGCCCAACTCGGGTCCTGCCGGCGACCGTTCGCGCATCATCGCTGCGGGCCTCACGCCCTACGTGACGCAGGATCGCCTCGGCAACATCCGCAACCCGCTCAGCGGCCTGCTCCCGCGCTACATGAACCTGCGCCTCACGATGACCAACAACGTCACCGTGACGCCGGCCCTGTCGCCGTCGCTGCGCAACCTGATGCTGGTCTACCGCGTCCAGAACCAGTGAGTGCTGCGGGGTCGCCCCGCAGGACACGGATGCGACACCGCCCGGGGGTCCCAGACCTGCCGGGCGGCGCTGTTTCGGGAGGGCCGGGGCGCCGCCGTGGAAAATCGCGGAGCCCGCGGTGCCCACCCTTCGTAACCTTCGACCTGCCATGGGGTCTGCCCGTTCCTTCCCGCTGAGGTTGCTCCTCGCGGCGCTCGCCGCCGCGTGCGCCCGCGGCGACGGGCAGGTGGCCGCGGAACCCTTCGTGGTCACCCGGATCACCCCGGATCCGGGTGGTGGACCGCTGCTGCTGAACCAGCAGGTGACGCTCTCCTTCTCCGCACCCCTCGATCCCGATTCGGCGCGCGGCGACGCGTTCCAGGTGGTGGACGAGGCCGGCCGCAAGGTGCAGGGCCGCGTGCTGGTCGGGCACCAGTCCCTCACGTTCGAGCCGCGGGTGCCGCTGCGCCCCGAACTCGACGACGGCTCGTTCCGCCCAGACACCACCTACCGCGTGCTGGTCGCGGGCTACCCGCGTCCCGGCGGGCTCCGCGCTGCCGATGGCCGGATGCTGCAGGAAGGGCGCAGCCACACCTTCCGCACGGTGCAGCGCGATGCCGCCGCGCAGGGCTTCCCGACGCCGCTGTTGCCGGTGGCCGGCGGCACGATCCCCTTCGTGCTGCAGTCGAACCCCGCGCCCCAGTGGCTGCCGCTCGACCAGCCGCGGCTGCGCATGCAGTTCACGCTGCCGGTGCTGCCTTCGTCGCTCTCCCTCGGCGCCTTCGACGTCGCGCTCGTGAAGCGCGAGCAGGGCGCGCAGGTGCTGCGCGTCGAACCCGCCACCTGCCGGCTCGTGGGTGCTGATCCGTTGCTCGGCACGATGCCGGGTACTGCCGTCGAACTCGGCTTCCGGCGCGAACTCCGCGTCGCGGGCACCGAGCGCACGGTGGCGCTCGAGGCAGGCGATGTCGTGGTGGTCACGCTCGCGAGCGGGGATGCCGCACTGCGCGACTGGTCGGACCGCAGGGTCTCCACGCTGCCCGGCCAGTCCTCCCAATGGTGGGAAGTGGTGGCAGGCGCAGGGCCGGGGTTGCTCGAGTGGCCCGGCTCCCGCACCCTCGTCGCCGGCACGGATCCGCTGCAGCCCGGCCTCGAGGTGCTGCGCGACGGGCGCGCCCGGCCCGCCCTGCGGGTCGAGGCCGGGGACGGCTCCCTTGGCACCTTCCGGCCCGTGCGCGACACCCGTATCGCGCGCGGAGCCACCTTCGACCGGGGCGACGGCACGCTGGTGGTGGACCGCGACGGGGCCCTGCCGTTCCTCGCCGTGGACATCCCGGCAGGGGTCACGGTCGAGGTCGATGCCCGCGAGGGGGCCTTGCGCCTCCTCGCCTGCGGGTGGGTGCGGGTGGAGGGCACGCTGCTCGTGTCCGGCACGCCGGTCCCGACGCGATTGCGCGCGGGCGAGCTCACGAGCTTCGGCACCCTTGCCGAGGCGGCGCCGGTGCTGGTGGCCGCGGGCGGGGGCATCCGCGTCGGCGGCGCGATCCGTGCCTCCGGCTCCCTCGCCGAGGGCAGCCTCGCCGCCCTCGCCTCTGCCGGCCCACTCGACCTCGCAGGGAGCATCCCGCCGGCCACGCTGCTGGGGCTGGAGCCGGGCGCGCGCGGCCTCACGGGATCCGCAGAGCGCGCAGTGCCGGTCCTGTTGCGCATGACGCCAGGACTGCCGCCGGGCACCGAACTCCAGTTGGAGGCCGCGACGGAGTGGTTTGCGGTGCCTACCGAGTGCAGCGCGGCACGGCTCGACTGGCTGTCTGCCGACCCCGGCTACCAGCTCCTCGTGCAGTCGATCCCCGGAGACCCGTTCCGGCCCGAGCGCCCCGACCCCCGCGCCGAGCGAGCTTCTGCGCCGCTGCCGGTGCTGGTGGGATCGCGCGTGCAGTTCCTGCCCGGTGGCTTCCTGCGCGTGTGCTTCCAGTGCCGTGTGCGCGGGAAGGACCCGTTGCCCCTCCTGCACGGCCTGCGTCTCGTGCAGGATTGAGGAACGAGTCGCTGGACTCCGTATGACTCCGCCGTAAGCTCCCGCGCGTCGGTGGCGGTCAGGCCAGGTCGGTCAGGACTTGGCGGCGCAGCGCCGGGCTGCGCCCATCGACACGGATACTTCCATCGTTGGCGCGAGTCGACGAGGCGAATGGGCGATGTTGCACACGTTGGTCATGGTGTCGGCAGGCACGCTGGGTGCCTGTGTCGGCTCCTTTCTCAACGTCGTGATCTGGCGTCTTCCGCAGGAGGACCCGAAGCAGCGTTCGCTGGGTGGACGCTCCCGCTGTCCCGCGTGCGGAGCCGCGATCGCCTGGCACTGGAACCTGCCGATGCTGGGCTGGCTGCTGCTGCGCGGTCGCGCCGCCTGCTGTGGTGCGCGCATTGCAGCGCGGTATCCCGCAGTCGAACTGCTGACGATGCTGCTGTTCCTCGCGCTGGCGTGGCTGCACCCGCATGCACCGCTGAGCGTGGGCGAGACGATCGAAGTGCAGGGCGTGCTCGCCTTCCTCTTCCAGGCGGCATTCCTCTCGCTGCTGGTCGCTGCCTCGTTCATCGACCTGGACCATCGCCTGCTGCTCGACGTGCTGACGAAGCCCGGCATGGCGCTGGGCGTGCTCGGGAGCCTCGTGGTGCCCGGACTCGCGGGCGAGTCGCAGGCGCTCGCCTGGCTGCTGAACGAACCGTCCCTGGGCTCGGGGCGCACGGCCTCGGTGGCTGCGAGCGTCGTGGGGCTCGCGGCGGGCTTCGGCATCATGCAGGCGATCCGCGTTGCAGCGAGCCGCGTCTTCCGCAGGGAGGCGATGGGCTTCGGCGACGTGAAGTTCCTCGCCATGATCGGTGCCTTCACCGGCTGGGAAGGCGCCCTCTCCACCCTGCTGCTCGCCTGCGTGGCGGGCGCACTCATCGGCACGATCCGCAGGTTCTTCACCGCGGATTCCATGATCCCCTTCGGTCCGTTCCTCGCGATCGGCGCAGTGTGTTCGCTGTTCTGGCGCGAGGACGTGTTCGAGTTCCTGTTCGTGACCTGGCCCGAGTGGCAGCGGCAGTCCGCCGGCTCGCCCCTCGCGATCGGGCTCACGGCATTCCTTTCCTTGATTGCACTGATCGTGCTCGTCCGCAAGGGACGAGCCAACGGATGACCCGCCTGTGGGAGGCACCATGCAGTTCCGCTCTACTCTGATCCTCGCCCTTCTCGCAGTCCTGCCGTTCCTCGGCAGCTGCACTTCCCGGTACCAGGACCTGCTTCGCGACCGCGATGCGCAGATCCGTGAGCTGAACGGCCGCTTGGCCACGCTCAACTCCGAGAACGACGACCTGAAGCGTCAGAACGCCTCGTTGTCCGGTGAGATGGACAACCTGCGCACCAAGCCGCAGCCGGTCGAGGCCAACGCCAACAAGCTGGCCGCTGAACTCGAGGGCGCCGACGTGCGCTACGTCCGCAACCGCCTGTCGATCGGCATCGACGACTCGGTGACCTTCGACTCGGGCAGCACGGCCCTCAAGGGCTCGGCGCACAGCCTGCTGAAGAAGGTGGCCGACGTCCTCGCCCGCGACTACCCGGACCGCCGGATCTACGTCGAGGGGCACACGGACACGGACCCGATCACCAGGACGAAGGACAAGTTCCGCAGCAACCGCCACCTGTCGGTGGAGCGTGCGGACGCCGTCGCCCGGTACCTGATCGACAGCTGCAACGTCTCCGAGCGCCGCGTCGCGGTCGTTGGCTATGGCCAGTTCGACCCGAAGAACTCCGGCTCGAAGGCGAAGAACCGCCGCGTCGAGATCGTGGTGGGCGAGCAGCTCTGACCGGTTCCGTTCCCCCGGGCTGCGCTGCGGTCTCCCCTCCGGGGACCGCCCTGCCGCCGCCCCGGGACCCGACCTGACGGCCATCCGCCCCCGCCGGACCCTGCCCATGGCTGGGTCCGGCGGTTTCGTGTCCCGAGGGCGCCTCCTGCGGCGCGGCCTGCCGGGACCAGGTCCCACTCCGGCTCAACCTCCAGCCGGACTCTTGCCGATACCACCGGGACGTCGGGGCTCAGTCGCCCCGGCCCGAGGAACGCACGATGGTATCGATGGAAGAAATGCTGAACCTGATGGTTCAGCGCGGTGGTTCTGACCTGCACCTCTCGGTTGGTTCCCACCCCAAGATCCGCATCGACGGCAAGCTCGTGGACACGGACCACCCGATCCTGCAGCCGGAGCAGGTGAAGAAGATGGTCTACTCGGTGCTGAGCGCCGACCAGATCGCCAAGTTCGAGAAGAACTACGAGCTCGACTTCTCCTTCGGCGTGAGCAACCTCGGCCGCTTCCGCACCAACGCGTTCCTGCAGCGCGGCACGGTGGCTGCCGTGCTCCGCGTGATCCCCTTCGAGGTCTTCGACTTCGAGACGGTGGGCCTGCCCATCAAGGTCTGCGAGAACATCTGCAACATGCCCCGCGGCCTCGTGCTCTGCACGGGCACCACGGGTTCGGGCAAGTCGACCACCCTGGCCTCGATGGTGAACTACATCAACGAGCACCACCAGGGCCACATCGTGACGATCGAGGACCCGATCGAGTTCCTCCATCGCAACAAGCACAGCCTCGTGAACCAGCGCGAGGTGGGGGCCGACACCCATGCATTCGAGAAGGCCATGCGCTCGGTGCTGCGCCAGGACCCCGACGTGGTGCTGGTGGGTGAGATGCGCGACCTCGAGACCATCGAGGCCGCCCTCACGCTGGCCGAGACCGGCCACCTGACCTTCGCCACCCTGCACACATCCGACGTCGTGCAGACCATCAACCGCATCGTCGACGTCTTCCCTGCGCACCAGCAGCAGCAGATCCGCACCATGCTGTCGTTCACGCTGCAGGCCGTCGTCTGCCAGCAACTGATCCCGAGGAGCCATGGCAAGGGCCGCGTGCTCGCCGCGGAGATCATGCTCGTGAATCCCGCGATCCGTGCGCTCATCCGCGACAACAAGGCGCACCAGATCATGTCGATCATCCAGACCAGCGGCGCCATGGGCATGCGCACCATGAACCAGTCGCTGTTCGAGCTCTACCGCTCGGGTCAGGTCAGCTTCGAGGACGCCATCTCCCACTGCCACGACGAGGCCGACTTCAAGCGCTTGCTCGAGCGCGGCACCGGCGCAGCCCCGACGGGTACCCCGGCGCCGATGGGCGGCATGGGTGGCATGGCTGCGAATCCCAACCAGGGTCTGTACGCGACCCGTAGGCCAGGGGCCCGATGACCACCCAGTTCGCCAAGAAGCTGAAGGGCCTGCTCGAGAAGGCTGGCAAGCTGGACGCGGAGACCGGCGAGAAGCTCATCGCCGAGTCCGTGGCGGCGAAGCGGCCGTTCACCGAGATCCTCGTGAAGAAGGGGATCACCGGCGAGAAGGAAGTCCTGGCGATCATCGCCAGGGCAGCGAACGTCGCGCCCATCGACCTCTCCCGCCTCGAGGTGAACAAGGACGTGCTCGGCTCGGTGCCCGAGCAGGTCGCGCGCGACTACGGGATCTTCCCGGTGGACCGGATCGGCAACATCATCACGGTTGCCGTCTCCAACC
>JBEATZ010000003.1:0-18437 GCA_041161695.1 Planctomycetota bacterium
GATTCGAACCCCCGTGCAGCTTGCGCCGCAACTGGTTTTCGAAACCAGCCCATTCAGCCGCTCTGGCACCTCTCCGCGAGGGGCGACCGAGGGGACGGTCGCACACATGGGAGCGAGGATGGTGCCGAGCCGGGTTCCCCAATGCAACCGGGATCTGGCGGCGTTCGCGCTCAGCGCCTTGCCCGGAAGAACGTGCGCAGCAACGCGGCGCTGGCATCGGCCAGTTCTCCCTCCACCACCTCGCAGCGATGGTTGAGGCGCGGGTCCTCCAGCAGGTTCGCGAGCGAACGGCAGGCGCCGAACTTGGGATCGCGGGCTGCGTACACCACGCGCCTCACACGGACGTGGAGGATGGCGCCGGCGCAGAGGAAGCACGGCTCGAGCGAGCAGTACAGCGTGGCGTCGGGCAACCGCTTGTCGCCCACGGCAGCGAGCGCCTGCTGCAGCGCCTCCATCTCCGCGTGCGCGAGCGGTGAACGGAGTTCCTCGACGCGATTCGAGCCTTCACCGACGAGGCGACCCTCGACCACGACGACCGCGCCCACCGGCACCTCGCCGCGCACCGCAGCCTGCTCCGCGAGTGCGATGCAGCGTTGCAGCCAGTGCGTGTCGTCTTTCCTTGTCGGGTCCACTTCGCACCTCTAGGATCCGGCGAACTCTTGCGAAAGCACGAACCGTGAGCAAGCGCGATCTCATCTCGGTGGCGGATCTCAGCCGGAAGGAACTCGACGACGTCCTCGAACTCGCTGCCCGCGTGAAGGACAAGCGCAGCGGGCAGGTGCTGGCGGGCAAGACGCTGGGCCAGTTGTTCTTCGACCCCAGCCTGCGCACACGCGTCTCCTTCGAGGTGGCGATGGTGCAGCTGGGCGGCCACTGCATCAACCTCGGCTCCGGCGACCTGTACGAGTTGGAGCCGAAGGAACAGGCCGTCATGGACGGCACTGCCGAGGAACACGTGAAGGACGCGGCGCGCACGCTGTCGCGTTACGTCGACGCGCTGGGCATCCGCCACGTGAGCCGCGTGGGCACGTGGGAACGCGACCGCCAGGAACTGCTGCTGCGCAGCTACGCGAAGCACGCCTCGGTGCCGGTCATCAACCTGGAAACGTGCTTCGAGCACCCCTGCCAGGCCGTGGCCGACATGATGACCATGCGCGAGAACCTGCTGAACCTGAAGGGTCGCAGGCTCACGCTCGCATGGTGCAACCACCCCGAGCCCAAGTCGCTCGGCACGACCCACAGCGTGCTCACGCTGGCCGCCATGATGGGCATGCAGGTGACGCTCGCCCACCCGCTGGGCTTCGAGGTCGACGAGCAGGTGCTCGGCAGGGCCCGCAGCATGGCCTCGGAGAACGGCGGCGGCATCGAGGTCATCAACGACCTCGAGCGTGCTTCCAAGGGCACCGAGGTGCTGTATGCGCGCTCGTGGGGCTCGACCAAGCACTGGCAGGACCCCGAGCGCGAGGCCATGCTCAAGCGCTCCCTGCAGAGCTGGCGCGTCGACGCGCAGCTGATGGCCACGACGGCCAACGCGCTGCTGATGCACCCCCTGCCCGTGCGTCGCAACGTGGTCGCGACCGACGAGGTGCTCGACGGTCCGCGTTCGGCGATCTACGAGCAGGCGGCGAACCGCGTGCACGTGCAGAAGGCGCTGCTCATGCACCTGCTGAAGTGAGTCCCCTCGCCGCGACCGCTATGCGCGGTCGTGTCCGGGCAGCAGGCCCTCGGCTCGCGCGACCGCCCGGAGTCCCGTGGCGAGGTCGACCTCGGGTGCGAACCCGAGCAGCGCGCGGATGTGCGCACCGTCCGCCACCCATCCCGACGCGGCGATCTCGCGCACCTTGTCGGGATTGAAGAAGCTCGTGCGCCCGAACAGCCCTGCACCGAACTCCGCGAGGCGGGCCGCAGCGGCGGCCACCGCGAGGGGCACGGGTACGAGGCGCGCGCGGCGGCCGCATGCCGCGGCAAAGGCCTGCAGCATGGCATGGGTCGTCGTCCGGTCGGGACCGTCGAGCGGCAGGATCGCGCCGGAGGCCCTGTCGTCGACCGTGGCAACCAGCGCACGCGCCACGTCGTCCACGTGCACGATGGACAGCGGCGCATCGGACCGGGGCACGAACGTGAGCAGCGCGCGCGCCTGCTGGAACAGGAGCCGGGTCGCGGCATCACCGGCGCCGTACACCACGGGCGGCCGCACGATGGTCCACGGCAGGTCGCGGTGCGCGAGCACGGCGAGTTCGCCCTGCCGCTTGCTCTCGCCGTAGTGCGACACCGGCCGGCACTCCCCCGGCATCCGCGCACTGGCTCGTCCGTCGACGGACGGTCCCGCTGCAGCCAGGGAGGACACCAGCACGAGGCGCGCGCCGGGCGCGCGGCGTCTCATGGCCGCGATCAGGGCCTCGGTGCCCCGCGCGTTCACGGCGTCGAACGCGGCGCGGCTGCGGGCCTTCAGGGTTGCGGCGAGGTGGAACACCACCTCCGCGCCCTCGGTCGCCCGTTCGAGCGACTCCAAGTCCTCGAGGGCGCCGAGGACGATGGATTCCGGTGGAATTCCCGAGCGTTCCGCCCGTTCGCGGCTGCGCACCAGGCAACGCAGGCTCGCCGCGGAGAACCCCGCAGCGAGCAGCTGTCGGACGAGTGCCCCGCCGAGGAGGCCGGTGGCACCCGTGATCGCGACTGTGGAGGAGTTCCTTCGGTCGACCGGCACGTCTGGGACAATCTCTTTGTCAGGCCCTCCGCTCGACTCTACCATGCCCGCCAACCGATCCGCGCGGGCTTTGCCCCTGCTGCACGGCTGCGATGACCTCGACTCGACCGACTGTGGACATCTTCCAGAAGTGTGAGAACTTCACCAGGGCCAAGGATCTCATGGCCAAGGGGGTCTATCCGTACTTCATCCCGCTGCACGGGAGCGAAGGCACGGAGGTCGAGTACCAGGGCCGCCGCCTGATCATGATCGGGTCGAACAACTACCTCGGCCTGACCCACCACCCGAAGGTCCTCAAGGCGGCTGCGGACGCGGTGCTGCGGTACGGCACCTCGTGCTCCGGCTCGCGCTTCCTCAACGGCACGCTCGAGCTGCACGTCGAACTCGAGCGCCGCCTCGCGAAGTTCATGGGCAAGGAGGCCGCGCTGGTCTTCTCCACGGGCTTCCAGACCAACCTTGGCGCGATCTCCTCGATCTGCGGCAAGGACGACGTGATCCTCTGCGACCGTGAGAACCACGCCTCGATCATCGACGGCTGCAGGCTCAGCTTCGCCGAGGTGCGCAAGTTCCGGCACAACGACATGGCCGACCTCGAGGCGCAGCTCAAGCGCGCCGCCGAGCAGGGCCGCGGCATCCTCGTCGTGGTCGACGGCCTGTACTCGATGATGGGCGACCTCGCGCCGCTGCGCGAGATCTGCGCGCTGTCGAAGCAGTACGGCGCCCGCGTCATGGTGGACGAGGCGCACAGCGTGGGCGTGCTGGGCGCAGGCGGCCGCGGCGCCGCAGAGCACCTCGGCGTGCTCGACGACGTGGACATCCAGATGGGCACCTTCTCCAAGAGCTTTGCGAGCCTTGGCGGCTTCATGGCCGGCCCCGAGCAGGTGATCCACTACATGAAGCACAACGCCCGCTCGCTGATCTTCTCGGCGTCGATCACGCCGGCGCAGGCAGCAGCGGCCCTCGCCGCCCTCGACATCATCGAGACCGAGGGGCACATGCGCGCCAGGGTGCTGCAGACGGCCCATCGCGTGCGCACCGGCCTCATCAAGCTCGGGTTCCACGCCGCCGGCAACGAGGACAGCCCGATCGTGCCCGTCATCATCGGCCACCAGGAGAAGATGATGCGGCTCTGGAAGACGCTGATGGAGTGCGGCGTGTTCACCAATGCGGTGACGGCGCCTGCCGTGCCCGCGGGCATGGACCTCATCCGCACCTCGTTCATGGCCTCCCACACCGAGGAGCACATCCAGCTGGTGCTGGAGCGCTTTGCCATGGCCGGGCGCATGTGCGGCGTGATCCCGGGCGGCGTCGAGTCCGCGCAGGCGCACTGAGCCGGGTGACCGGACACGGATTCGCGGTCGCGCACCGGCTCCCGTTGCCGCCGCGCCCCCGTTGTGCATAGTTGGCTGCCATGTCGGAGGCGCCAGACTTCGTCCACCTGAGGACGCGCACGCACTACAGCCTGCTCACGGCGACGGCGGACGTCGGTGACATGGTCGCTGCTGCGGCTGCCGACGGGCAGAAGGCGCTGGCGCTGACCGACAACGGCAACCTCTTCGGCGCGGTGGAGTTCTACAAGGCCTGCAAGGAGAAGGGCCTGCGCTCGGTCCTCGGCCTCACCGCCTACGTGGCGGGCAAGTCGATGCGCGAGCCCACCAGCGCAGAGAACCCGAGCCACGACCTCACCCTGCTGGCCGCGACGCAGGAGGGCTGGGACAACCTGCGACTCCTCTCGTCACGTTCGTGGCTCGAGGGCTTCAGCTACCGCCCCCGCATCGACCTCGACCTGCTTGCGAAGCACGGCAAGGGACTGATCGTCCTCAGCGGTTCGACCGGAGGCGAGGTCGCCTCCGCCATCCTCAAGAACGACGGTCACGGGGCGATGGCAGCGGCGGCGCGGCTGCGCGACATCGTCGGCCAGGACAACTTCTTCCTCGAGGTGGCCGAGACCGGCTACGAACCGCAGCGACGCGCCACGTCAGGGCTCAAGCGCATCGGGCAGGAACTCGGCATCCCCTGCGTTGCGACCAACGACGTCCACTACCTGAAGCCCGAGCACTGGCTGGCACAGGACATCGCGCTCTGCATCCGCAACGGCAGGTCGGTCGCAGACCAGGACCGCCAGCGCATGGGGTCCCGCGAGCTCTACCTGCGGACCCGGGCCGAGATGGCGCGCGCGTTCTCCGGCTGGGAGGACGTGCTGCACCAGACCGTCGCGATCGCCGACCGCTGCAGCGTGAAGCTCGAGTTCGGCGTCTACCACGTGCCGGTCTTCCAGCCCGACACGGGCGAGAGCCCGGACGACCACTTCGCGAGGCGCTGCCGCGAGGGCGCGATCATGCGCTACGGCCAGCTCACCGAGGAGGTGACGAAGCGCCTCGAGTACGAGATCGGCGTCGTCCGCAAGCTGGGCTTCGTCAGCTACTTCCTCATCGTCCAGGACTTCATCCTCAAGGCGAAGTCGATGGGGATTCCCGTGGGGCCGGGCCGCGGCTCGGCAGCCGGCTCGATCGTCGCCTACGCGCTGGAGATCACCGACGTCGACCCGCTGCGCTACAACCTGCTGTTCGAGCGCTTCCTCAACCCGGGCCGCGTGTCGATGCCCGACATCGACATCGACTTCTGCGGCAACCGCCGCGACGAGGTCATCCGCTACGTCCGCGAGAAGTACGGCAACGACTGCGTCTGCCAGATCATCACCTTCGGCACCATGGCGAGCCGCGGCGTCCTCCGCGACGTCGGCCGTGTGCTCGACATGGACCTGGGCGAGGTCGACAAGCTGTGCAAGAAGGTGCCGCAGGGACCGGGTGCATCACTCAAGGCGGCGCTCGAGTCGGATCCCGAACTCAAGCAGTTGCGCGAGTCCTCCCAGCAGCACAAGCGCCTCTTCGACCTGTCGCTCAACCTCGAGGGGCTCGCGCGCCACTCCTCGATCCACGCAGCAGGCGTGGTGATCGCCGACAAGCCGCTGGTGGAGTACGTGCCGCTGTCGAAGAACGGCGAGGACGTCACCACCCAGTGGCAGATGACCGAGCTCGAGGAGGTCGGCCTCCTCAAGATGGACTTCCTGGGCCTCAAGACGCTCACGATCCTGCAGGAAGCCGTGCGCCTCGTGAAGGAGGTTCATGGCGTCGACATCGACCTGGGCAAGCTGCCGCTCGACGACGCGCCGACCTACGCGATCATGACCCGCGGCGAGACGCAGGGCATCTTCCAGCTGGAATCGAGCGGCATGCGCGAGTTGCTCACGCGGCTCAAGCCCGACACCTTCGAGGACGTCATCGCAGTACTCGCCCTCTACCGACCGGGTCCGCTGGGATCGGGCATGGTGGACATGTTCGTGCGGCGCAAGCACGGCCAGGAAGAGGTCGTCTACGAGCACGAGTCGCTGCGCCCGCTCCTCGAAGCCACGTACGGCGTCATTGTCTACCAGGAACAGGTGATGCAGATCGCCAACGTCGTCGGGGCCTTCTCGATGGCGGACGCAGACAACCTGCGCAAGGCCATGGGCAAGAAGAAGCCCGAGGTCATGGCGAAGTTCAAGGAACAGTTCGTCCAGGGTGCAAAGGGCCTCGGCTACGACGAGAAGTTCGCGCGCCAGCTGTTCGAGACGATGGAGTACTTCGCGGGCTACGGCTTCAACAAGTCGCACTCCACCGCATACGCGCTGCTCACCTACCAGACGGCGTGGCTCAAGGCGCACTATCCGCTGGAGTTCACCGCAGCCAACATGACGGTGGAATCGGGCAACAGCGACAAGATCAAGGAGTTCGTCGACGACACGCGCCGCAGCGGGATCCGCCTCCTGCCACCCCACGTCAACCACTCGGCCTCCTACTTCCGCGTCGAGAGCGGCGCCATCCGCTACGGACTGGGCGCGGTGAAGGGCATCGGCACGCGCGCCGCGGCCCTGCTGGCGGAGGAGCGCGACAAGAGCGGCGCCTACGACTCGCTCGAGAACCTGTGCGAGCGCCTCGACAGCACGCTGCTCAACAAGACCGCGCTCGAGGCCCTCGCCATGGCAGGCGCCTTCGACGGCATGGGGCGCTCGCGCAAGGCGACCATGGACGCCATCGAGTCGGCCATGCGCAGCTCCGCGGTGGCACGCGAGGACCGCAGGCGCGGGCAGAAGCTCTTGTTCGCCGCGGCATCCCCCGCTGGCGGCGGCGCGACCGCCGTCGCAGCCGAGCGATCCGCTGCCGGCGCCGAGTGGAACGACCGTGAGTTGCTGGCCAACGAGAAGGCGGCCCTCGGCTTCTACCTCTCGGGCCATCCGTTCGAGAAGCGCGGCGGCTTCCTGCGCCGCATCGCCGGGACCTCGACGGGCATGCTCAAGGACATGGCGCCCGGATCGACGCTGCGCATCGCCGGGATGATCAGCTCGGTGCGCGTCCTGCAGATCAAGCAGGGCAAGAACGCCGGCCAGAAGATGGCCCGCTTCCTGCTGGAGGACCTCGAGGGCAGCGTGCCGGTCACGGTGTTCGCGCGGACCTACGCGCTGGTGAAGGACCGCATCGTCGACGACGCCATCGTCTTCCTCGAGGGCAAGATCGATGCCAACTCCGAGGAGAAGGCGCTGCTGTGCAGCCAACTGGAGCCCGCCAACGAGACCGTGCGGCGCGAGGTCGCCGGCATCGTCCTCCACCTGGAGGGCATGCTCACGACGCCTGCCGTGCTCGACCGCATCTTCGCCATCGTCGAGAAGCACCGGGGCAACCAGCAGTTGCACCTCGACATCCTCGAGGACGGGCAGCTCACGCGGGTGCGGACCGAGGCGGGCATCCGTGTCACGGACGACCTGCTGGACGACCTTGCCGTGGTGGTCGGACCCGCGAACATGTCGTTCAGCAGGCTCTGAGCGGGCGACGACACGCCCCCGCTGACCTGCCGGCGGCGAGAGGAAGCGCCCCCAAAGCAAACCGCGGCCCCACACACCGTGTGGGACCGCGGAACGAGCCGGAGAACGGCTGCGCGGACTCGATCAGCCCTTGGCGCCAGCGGCGACGGCGTCTGCCTCGCGCGCCTTGCGCTTCGTCTCGAGCACCTTGTTTTCCACCAGCTCGAGGATGGCCTTGGTGCCACCGTCGCCCACCCGGTAGCCGGGCAGACGCAGGATGCGCGTGTAGCCACCCGGACGGGTGGCATAGCGCGGACCGAGGATGTCGAAGAGCTTCTTCACCGCATCCTTGTCCTGCAGGAAGGAGATCGCACGGCGGACGCGGTGCAGGTCCTTCTTCTTGCCCAGGGTGATCATCTTCTCGACGAAGGGACGCAGCGCCTTGGCCTTCGCCAAGGTGGTCTCCACGCGCTCGTGCTGGATCAACGAGACGGTGAAGTTGCGGCGCAACGCGGCCCGGTGGGCCGTGTTCCGCTGCATACGCTTGCCTGCGACGTTGTGTCTCATGACTGCTGACCTTGAACCTTGCTAGCTCTCTGTTGTCTCACTTGAACTCGTCGACCTTCATGCCCAGGGTGAGACCCAGGGCCTGAAGCTTGCTCTTGACCTCCTTGAGGGAGGTCTTGCCGAAGTTCCTGACCTTGAGGATCTCCGGCTCCGTGAGCGCGACCAGGTCGCGCAGCGTGGTGATGTTCTCGGCGTCCAGGCAGTTCTTCGAACGCACGGACAGCTCGAGCATGTCGACGTTGCGGTTGAGCAACTCGACCATCTCCTTGCGCTTGGCGGACTCGTCGCCCTCGGGCGCCAGCACGCCACCCTCCACCGCCAGGTCGTCCTTCAGTTCGAAGTACTGGACGAAGGGGTTGAGGTGCTTGCGGTAGATCTTGCTCGCCTCCACCAGCGCCATCTCCGGGCCGACGGTGCCGTCGGTCCAGACCTCGAGGACGAGGCGGTCGTAGTCCGTGGACTTGCCGACGCGCGTGTTCTCGATGGTGTAGCGGACGCGGTTGACGGGGCTGAAGATCGAGTCGACGGGGATCGTGCCGACCTCCATGTCCTCCGACACGTTCTCGTCGGCGGTCACGTAGCCGCGGCCCTTGCGGACCTGCATCTCGCAGTAGAAGCGGACGTCGTCCGTCAGCGTGCAGATCTTCAGGTCCGGGTTGGCGACCTCGATGTTGTGGTCACCCTCGATCGAGCTGGCGAGGACCTCGCCCTTCTTGCTGACGTCGATGCGCAGCGTGGTGGGCGCATCGGTGTGCATCTTGATGCGCAGCTGCTTGATGTTGAGGATGATCTGCGTCACGTCCTCGAGCACGCCGGGGATGGTGCTGTACTCGTGCACCACGCCATCGATGCGCACCCAGGTCACCGCGGTGCCCTCGATGGACGAGAGCAGCACGCGACGCAGGCCGTTGCCAATCGTCGTGCCGAAGCCCTTCTCGAAGGGCTCCACCACGAACTTGCCGTAGGAGTTCGAAGAACTTTCCTTCTCGAGGCGGACCTGGGAGGGAAGTTCGAAGTTGCGCCAGCGGATACGCATGGTTGGTTTCTCCTGGTTGGCGATCAGCGCGAGCAGAGCTCGATGATGAGCTGCTCGTTGATGGGATGGGGAACGTCTTCGCGCTTGGGCATCTGGATGACCTTGCCCTTGAGATCCGAAGGAGTTGCCTCGAGCCAGCCGGGAACCGACTGACCCTTGTTCATCTCCACGGCATCCGTGGCGCGCTTCTTGATCTTGTCCGTGCCGCGCACCTGCAGCTCGTCGCCGGGGCGGACGAGGTAGCTGGGGATGTCGCAGCGCTTGCCGTTCACGAACACGTGGCCGTGGGCGACCATCTGGCGCGCATCGAAGCGCGACAGGGCGAGGCCCAGGTTGAGGACCACGTTGTCGAGGCGGCGCTCCAGCAGGACCAGCAGGTTCTCGCCGGTGTTGCCCTTCTGGCGGCTCGCCATGCTGAAGTAGTGCTGGAACTGGCGCTCCAGCACACCGTAGATGCGCTTCGCCTTCTGCTTCTCACGCAGCTGGGCGCCGTAGTCCGTGCCCTTCTTGGGGCGGACGTGCTGACCCGGCGGATAGTCGCGGCGGTTGACGGCGCACTTCTCCGAGAAGCAGCGCTGTCCCTTGAGGAACAGCTTCATGCCCTCGCGGCGGCAGAGCTTGCAGACGTTCTTGGTGATACGAGCCATTGCGATGCAGGTGTTTCTTTGTGTTCGGGGAAGCGAGCCGGATCAGACGCGGCGACGCTTGCGGGGACGGCAACCGTTGTGCGGCAGCGGCGTCACGTCTTCGATCGACTTGACCTCGATGCCCGAGGAGGCGAGGGCGCGGATGGCGGACTCGCGGCCGGAGCCGGGGCCCTTCACCAGGACCTCGATCTCGTGGACGCCCATCTTCTTCACCTTCTCGGCGACCTTCTCGGCGGCGCGCTGGGCGGCGAAGGGCGTGCTCTTGCGGCTGCCCTTGTAGCCAATCGTGCCGGCGGAGTCCCATGCCAGGACGTGGCCGCTGCTGTCGGTGATGCTGATGATGGTGTTGTTGAAGGACGCCTTCACGCGAGCGTAGGCCTTGCCCACGTTCTTGCGGACCTTGGCCTTCTTCTTCGCTTCGGCTGCGCCGGCGTTCGGGTTCGGGGTCGAGCTCATGTCACTTCCTGAGGATCTTCTTGTTGGCAACGGTCTTGCGCGGACCCTTGCGGCCACGTGCGTTCGAGCGCGTGCGCTGACCGCGCACCGGGAGGCCACGACGGTGACGCAGACCGCGGTAGCACTGGATGTCCTTGAGGCGGTTGATGTTCTGCATCTGCTGGCGACGCAGGGAACCTTCCACCGGGTAGTTCTTCTCGATGTGGCTCGCGAGCGCAGCCACCTCGTCGTCCTTCAGGTCCTTGGCGCGAACGTCAGGGCGCATCGACAGATCCTTGAGGATCTTCTTCGCCATGGTCGGGCCAACGCCATAGAGGTAGGTGAGCGCAATGTCGATGCGCTTCTCGTTGGGGATGTCGACACCTAGGAGACGGGGCATGGTGTTTCTCGGGGTTCCTTCGTTGGACTACTTGCCCTGACGCTGCTTGTGGCGCGGGTTGGTGCAGATCACACGCACGATGCCCTGACGACGGACAACCTTGCAGTGCTCACAGATACGGCGGACGCTGGTTCGGACCTTCACGGGAGGATCGCTTTCTGGGGGTTCTCGTTCGTGTTCGTGCTCAAGTTGCGCGTTCTGGCATCCGATCTTGCTTGCGGTTGCTGCTTCAGGTTTCGCAGCAGATCCGGGCTCGGGCCGGATCGAAGGGGCTCGGTTCCACGGTCACCACGTCGCCTGGCACCAGCCTGGTGAACCCCTTGCGGAGTTCCCCACCGACGTGACCCGTGAGTTCCGTGCCGTTCTCCAACCGCAGCCGGAAGAGCGCGTTGGGCAGAACTGCCACCACGGTTGCGCGGACGCGCTTCCCCGGTGAAGGACTCCCACCTGCTGCTTCCGTGGCTGCCATCATTGCATCAGCTTGACCAACTCCTGGTAAATGACCTCGGGAGCGCGATCTGCATCGATCTCCCGCAGAATGTTCTGCCTTGCGTAGTGGCTGCGGAGCGGTTCTGCCGTGACGGCATGGAACTCCTGCAGTCGCTTCGCGATTGCTTCGGGCTTGTCGTCGGCCCGCTGCGTCAACTTGCCTCCGCACTGGTCGCAGGTGCCGTCCTTCTTCGTGGCCTTGAAGGCCACGTGCCAGATGGCTCCGCACTGCGAGCAGGTGCGCCGCCCGGTGAGGCGCGTCGTCAGGACCGCATCAGCGATGCGGAAGTAGACCACGTGCGTCAGGGCGGACGCAGGACCCGAACCGAGCATGCGGTCCAAGGCCTGTGCCTGGGGAAGCGTACGGGGGAATCCGTCGAGGATCCAGCCGCCTGAGGCATCAGGCTTGCCGATGCGATCCTGGACCATGGCCACGATCAGGTCGTCCGGGACCAGCTTGCCTTGGTCCATGAAGCCCTTGGCCTGGGTCCCCAGCGAGGTTCCGTCGGTGACGTGCTTGCGCAGCATGTCGCCGGTGGAGATGTGGAGGTAGCCGCCCGCCTGTGCGAGGTTCTTGGCCTGGGTGCCCTTTCCGGCACCCGGCCCCCCGAGGAACACAGCGCGTGCAGCCTTCGACGCCATGGGATCAGTTGGCGCGGCGGCCCCAGCCGCCGGTGGTCTTGGTGGATTCCTTCATGAAGCCCTCGTAGTTGCGCATGATCAGGAGGGCATTGAGCTTCTCGACGAGGTCGAGGGCCACGCCCACCACGATCAGGATCGAGGTGCCGGACATGAAGTAGAGGAGCACCTGGTCGGTCGAGCCGGTGCCGGTGCCGATCACGGACGGCAGCACGGCGACGATCGCCAGGAAGGCGGCGCCGGCCAGCGTGATGCGGACCATGGTGTCCTCGAGGAACCTGGCGGTGTTCTTGCCCGGACGGATGCCAGGGATGAACGAACCGGATTCCTTGAGGTTGTTGGCGATCTCGTTGGGCTGGAACATCATCGACGTCCAGAAGAACGAGAAGAAGAAGATCAGGACCGTGTAGACGGACACGAACCAGAAGCCGCGCTGGTTGCCGAAGCTGTCCTCGAGCCACGTCCAGCCGATGGCCTGGCCGAACACCGTGGGGATGAGCAGCAGGGCGGAGCCGAAGATGATCGGCATCACGCCGGCCGAGTTCACCTTGAGCGGCAGGAAGTGGCGCTGGCCACCGTACACGCGGCGACCGCGGGTGTGCTTCGCCTGCTGGATCGGGATGCGGCGCTGGGCCTTGGTCATGAAGACCACCACCACCACCGCCAGGATCCATGCGCCGAGGAAGAGCAGCAGGCTCTGCCAGGCAGCCGTGTCCATCCCGTTCTCGAGGTAGACGCCGACCGAGGGATACAGGCCGGAGATGATGCCGGCCATGATGATGATGGAGATGCCGTTGCCAATGCCGTGTTCGGTGATCTGCTCACCGAGCCACATGACGAACATCGTCCCGGCGGTGAGCGCCACCATCACCACGATCACGTAGAGGCCCCAGTACTGCTGGACGCCCTCGTGCAGGATACGGCTGCCGCTGTCGCCGGAGAGCGGGCCGAAGATCACGAACATCGACTGCAGCAGGCAGATGCCCACCGTGGCGATGCGGGTGTACTGGTTGATCCTGCGCTGGCCCGACTGGCCCTCCTTGGAGAGCTTCTCGAGCGAGGGGATCACCTTCGTCAGCAGGCTGAAGATGATGCTTGCCGAGATGTAGGGCATCACGCCGAGGCTGAAGATGGTCGCGCTCGACAGGTTGCCACCCGTGAGCACGTTCATCAGGCCGAAGACCTTGGCGAGGCCGCCCTGGTTCTGCATGGCCTCACGGACGAGGTCCACGTTGACACCGGGCAGCGGAATGAAGAACCCGATGCGGTAGCAGAGCAACAGCCCCAGCGTGATCAGGATCTTGGATCTGATCTCGGGGATGCGGAACAGGCTGCCGATCGAGAAGTTCATGGCGCGGTTGGATCAGCTCTTGCGGGCCGGACGCTTGGTCGACTTGGTGCCGTCCTTGCGGACGAACTTCTCACGGTGGACCACCGTCGGGAGGATCTCGACGCTGCCACCGGCCTTCTCGATCTTCTCGCGTGCCGGACCGGTGATGGCATCGGCCTTGATCTTCAGGGCCTTGGTCACCTCACCGTTGCCGAGCACCTTGAACAGGTTCGACTTGCTCTCCTTGGAGGCAAGGCCGCGAGACACCACGGCGGCGAGGTCGACGGTTGCGCCCGCCTCGAAGGTGTCGAGGTCGCCCACGTTGATGACCGTGTAGACCTTCTTGAAGTTCTTGTTGTTGAAGCCGACCTTGGGCAGGCGACGGTAGATGGGCATCTGGCCGCCTTCCCAGCCGATGCGGCGGGACCAGCCCGAACGAGCCTTGGCGCCCTTGTGGCCGCGACCCGAGGTCTTGCCCAGGCCGGAGCCGATGCCGCGGCCCAGCCGCTTGCGGTCGGTGTACTTGATGCCGAGGGACTTGGCTTTCTCGAGGTTCATTCGATGCTCACTCCGCGCAGGCTCGACACGGTTTCCTTGGTCCGCAGCTTGCTGAGGGCGACCATGGTCGCCTTGACCACGTTCATCGCGTTCGTGGAACCGTAGTTCTTGGTCAGGATGTCCGAGATACCCGCGTGCTCGAGCACCTTGCGGACAGCCTTGCCCGCGATGATGCCGGTACCGGGGGCGGCCGGGATCAGGCGCACCTTCGTGGCGCCGTACTCACCGTCGACCTGGTGCGGGATCGTGCTGCCCACGCGGTTCACGCGCATGAGGCTCTTGCGGGCGTCCTTCACGGACTTCTCGACGGCGTTGGGGACCTCGCGGCCCTTGCCATAGCCGATGCCCACGAGGCCGTTCTTGTTGCCAACGACCGACAGGGCGTTGAAGGAGAACCGGCGGCCACCCTTCACCACTGCCGACGAGCGGGTGATCGCCACGATGTCGTCGTTGACATCGGTGGACAGGGCCTGGTCGATCGGGATCAGGGAAATCTTTGGCTTGGCCATCTCAGAACTCCAGGCCTGCAGCGCGAGCGGCATCCGCCAGCGCCTTCACACGGCCGTGATACTTGTAGGCACCGCGGTCGAAGGCGACCTTGGTGATGCCGGCGCGCTTGGCGCGTTCGGCGAGCAGGGTACCGACCTTCTCTGCGACCTGACTCTTCTTGAGCCCGGCGACAGCACCCTTGACCTCCTTCTCCATCGAGGAGGCGGAGGCCACGGTCGTGCCGCGCGAGTCGTCGATCAGCTGGCAGGAAATGTTCTTCAGGCTGCGGAACACCGAGAGGCGCGGGCGGTCGCTGAAGCTGCGGAGGCGATTCCGCACGCTCTTGGCCTTGCCAGCTCGGCGCAGGTGGATCTTGTTGGTGGTCATCGAAACCGTCCTGGATTGCTCTTGGATCAGGCCGCGCCGCCGGAGGCGAACGCCTTGCCGGCCTTGCGACGCACGACTTCCGTGCTGTACTTGATGCCCTTGCCCTTGTAGGGCTCAGGCTTGCGCAGCTTGCGGATCGCAGCTGCCACCACACCCACCTGCTGCTTGTCGCAGCCCTTGACGAGAATCGTCGTCGGGTTGGGGATGTCCACGGTCACCGTGGAGGGAATGTCGAAGATGACCGGCTTGCTGAAGCCCAGCGCGAGCTGGATCTTCTTGCCGGCAAGGGTGGCCTGGTAACCGACGCCGTTGATCTCGAGCTTCTTCTCGTAGCCCTGGGTGACGCCGGTCAGCATGCCGTTGATGAGCGACCAGGTCGTGCCCTGGTAGGTGTTGGCCTCGCGGCTCGCGTCCTTGGTCGAGACCAGGATCGTGTTGTCGCGGACGGAGACTTCGACCTCGGGGCGCACCTCGAGGTGAAGCTCGCCCTTGGGCCCCTTCGCGGTCAGCTTGCCGGCTGCCTGGGTGATGGTGACGCCCTTGGGGACGCTGATGGGCTTCTTGCCGATGCGGGACATGAGAGACCTCTTTGAGTTCCTTGCTGGCCGGGGTGCGGATCAGTCGACGGTGCAGAGCACTTCGCCGCCGACGCGCTGCGCACGGCACTCGCGGTCGGACAACACGCCCTTGTTGGTGGAAACAACCGCGATGCCGAGGCCCCCACGGACCTTCGGGATCTGGTCGACGCCGCGGTAGCGACGGCACCCGGGGGTGCTGAAGCGCTTGATGGTGTTGATCACCTGCTCGCCCTCGGGCCCGTACTTGAGCTGGACCACGATGTTCGAGCGGCAACCATCAGCGGCCACCTCGTAGCCGTCGATGTAGCCCTCGCGCTTGAGGACATCGAGCACGCGCACCTTGGCCTTGCTGCCCGGGACACAGCACGACGGGCTGCGCCGGCGCAGTGCGTTGCGGATGCGAGTGAGCAGGTCGGCAATGGGATCGGTCGTCATGGCGTTGATCTCCCCAGGTTCACCAGGAGGCCTTCCGGACGCCGGGGATCTCACCCTGCAGCGCCAGACTGCGGAAACAGCAGCGGCAAATGCCGAACTTGCGGTAGTAGGCGCGCGCGCGGCCACACAACTGGCAGCGGTTGTAACGCCTCGTCGAGAACTTGGGCTTCTGCTGCTGCTTAACTCTCAGGCACTTCTTGGCCATGGTTACTTCCTGAACGGCATGCCGAGGGAGCTCAGAAGGGCGAAGCCTTCCTTGTCGTTCGGCGCAGTGGTTACGAAGGTGATGTCCATACCCTGCACGAACTCGACCTTGTCGAGCTGGATCTCGGGGAACACGGACTGTTCCGAGAGGCCCATCGTGTAGTTGCCACGGCCGTCGAACTTGGTGTTCAGGCCGCGGAAGTCACGAATACGCGGGATGGCGATGGAGACGAGGCGATCGAGGAACTCCCACATGCGCGGTCCGCGCAGGGTGACGGAGCAACCGATCGGGTAGTTCTGGCGCAGCTTGAAGCCTGCGACCGACTGGCGGGCGTTGCGCACCACCGGCTTCTGGCCGGCGATCGCGGTCAGGTCCTTCACCGCGGCGTCGATGCGAGCCTTGTTCTGCACGGCTTGGCCGACACCCATGTTGATCACGATCTTCGTGAGACGCGGGATCATCATGGGGTTCGTGAAGCCGAACTCCTTTTGGAGGGCAGGTACCACCTTCTCGCGGTACTTGACCAGCATGCGGGCCGGGGCCTTGGTTTCGGTAGCGGTCACGTCACGACTCCTGGTCGAACTTGGTTCCACACTTCACGCCGACGCGGATGCGCTTGCCGTTGACCACCTGGATCTTGGTTCGCGTTCCCTTGCCGAGCTTCTCGCTCCACAGCAGGAGCTTGCTTGCCTCGATGGGCTGTTCCGTCTGGATGCGGCCACCCTTCGGGTTCTGTTGCGAGCGCTTCTGGTGCTTCCAGCGGAGGTTCACGCCCTCCACCACGGCCTTGCCCAGGTGGGGCAGGACCTTCAGCACTTCGTGGGGCTCGGTGCCCTTCTGGCTGCCGGAGATGACGACGACCTTGTCGCCCTTCTTCACGTGAAGGTGACGCAGGCCCGTCTCGGGCTTCTTGTGCTTGCCGCGCATCAGACGACCTCCTCAGCGAGGGAGACGATCTTCATGAAGTTGCGGTCGCGCAGCTCGCGGGCAACGGCACCGAAGATGCGCGTGCCGCGAGGGTTGCCGTCCTTGTCGATGATCACGACCGCGTTGGTGTCGAAGCGGATGTAGCTGCCGTCGGGACGACGCACAGCCTTCGACGTGCGGACCACGACACCCTTGACGATGTCGTGCTCCTTCACCTCGCCCGTGGGCAGGGCCTTGCGGACCGCGCACACCACGGTGTCACCCACCGAGGCGTAACGGCGGCCACTGCCACCGAGCACCTTGATGCACAGGGCGCGCTTGGCACCCGTGTTGTCGGCGACATCACAAACGGACATTTCCTGGATCATGGATTCCTCCTGGCGCTACGCCGGGCTCACTCCTGGGGCGCCTTCTGGACGATGCTGACCAGGCGCCAGCGCTTCAGGCGCGAGAGCGGCCGGGTCTGCATCACCTCCACCACGTCACCCACGCGAGCTTCGTTCTTCTCGTCGTGGACGTACAGCTTGGTGCTGCGGGAGAGGTACTTCTCGTAGAGAGGGTGACGGACCTTGCGAGGAACTTCGACCACGATGGTCTTGTTCATCTTGTTGGAGGTCACCTTGCCGCGCATCGACTTGCGCTCGGCGCGGTCAGGCGCCTGGGATTCGCTGCTCATTGCTTGCCTCCGGCGGCGCGCTCGCGCTCGCTCAGCACGGTGAGGATGCGGGCAACCTTGCGACGGATCTGGCGGAAGCGGGCCGTCTTGGCCACTTCCTCAGCCGCGCCACGGAAGCGCATCTGGAACTGCTCCTTGCGGAGGTCGCTCAACTGCGCGCGAAGTTCGCGCGTGTCGACACCGCGGATTTCCTTGGTCTGCTTGCTCATCAGATGTGCCTCCGGCGCACCATGCGCGTCTTCACCGGCAGCTTGTGGGCCACGCGGTTGAAGGCCGTCTTGGCCACGTCCTCGGTGACGCCGTCCATCTCGAACAGGATGGTTCCCGGCTTCACGACTGCTGCCCAGAACTCCACGTCACCCTTACCGGTACCCATTCGGGTTTCGGCAGGCTTCTTGGAGACCGACTTGTGCGGGAACACGCGGATCCAGAACTTTGCTTCCGGAGCATTGCGCGACGCGGCGACGCGGCTGGCCTCGATCACGCGGGCGGGCAGCCAGCAGGGCTCGAGAGCCTGCAGACCGAACTCGCCGAACGCGACCTCGTTGCACGAGGTGGCGTTCCCCTTGATCTTGCCTCGCATCTGCCTGCGATACTTGGTGCGCTTGGGCATCAACATGGGTCAGCTCCTGGCTCAGTTCGTCCGCTCTGCGGCAGCCGTGCGAACCGGCAGCAGACCATTGGTGGTCTCGCCGGGGCCGTACTCGCCCTTGAAGATCCAGACCTTGCAGCCGAGCGTGCCGAACTTGGTCTTGCACACTGCAAATCCGTAGTCCACCTGCGCACGCAGCGTGCCGCAGGGAACGCGACCCTTGCGGATCGTTCCGATGCGCGACATCTCGGCGCCGCCGAGGCGGCCCGCGACGCGGATCTTGATGCCCTTGGCGCCTGCGGCGACCGAGGTGTCCGCCACCTTCTTGAGGGCGCGGCGGTAGTTGATGCGCTTGCCGAGTTGCTCGCACACCGACTCTGCGACGAGGTTCGACTCGAGCTCGGGACGGTGGATCTCGACGATCTTCATGCGCACCGGCTTGCCGGTGAGCTTCTCGAGGTCCTCGCGGAACTTGTCGACCTTGGCGCCCTTCTTGCCGATCA
>JBEATZ010000011.1:0-14711 GCA_041161695.1 Planctomycetota bacterium
CGACAACGCCAAGGCCTTGCGGACACTCACGTTGGATGCAGCACGCATCCTCGGCGTCGAGTCCCGGATCGGTTCCATCGAGGCCGGCAAGGACGCCGATCTCTTGATTCTCGACGGCGACCCGTTGCACTATAGAACGTTCGTCCAGACGGCCATCGTCAACGGCAAGGTCGTCTACGAGAAGGCCAAGGAGCCTCTCTACAGCCACATCCAGCGCTGACCTCCGATCCGCCCGGAGTGCCCAGCCCCACCTGCCCGCGGTCAGACCCCATTCGCCTTCCATGAGCGTCGAGAGCCTCAAGGAGCTGGAAGACTTCTTCCGGAGCATGCGCCAGGCATTCAACAGCCGGGACCTCAAGACCTATCGCTCGCACTTCTGGACCGACAAGCGCTTCCAGAACCTCGATGCCTCCGGCCGCCGCGACCGCGGCTGGGGCGAGTTCGAGGAGGTCCTCGACCAGGAGTTCCGGTACCTCGACTCGGTGAAGCTGGAGTTCAAGGACCTCGATTTCCAGGTGTTCGAGGACCAGTTCGCCACGGTGATCGGCGGTTGGCGCCTCGCGCAGATGGATCCGGGCGGTCGCGAGATGGAGCAGGGCGGACGCTGCACGTTCTCCATCTGCCGCATGGGCGACGACTGGAAGATCGTGGCCCAGCACTTCTCGCTGATGCCGACGGAAGACGCGCTCGCCAAGTGAGTTGCGGCCGGGCGCGGCATGCGCCCGGGGTCGGGACCGAAGGCCGCATGAAGCCTTGGGAGCTCGCCATCCAACGCGGCTGCGACGCATCCCGGTCCGAGCGCTCACGGCTGGGGGGCCATGGGGCTATAAACAGCCCTTCTTCTGCGCCCAGAACGCCATGGCGAGCCCCACCAGCACCACCCCTGCCCCCACCGCTGCGTCGCCCTACCAGTCGGTCCACAAGATCCGCCTGATCACCGCGACCTCGCTGTTCGACGGCCACGACGCCTCGATCAACATCTTCCGCCGCATCGCCCAGGCGACCGGCGCCGAGGTCATCCACCTCGGCCACAACCGCTCGGTGCAGGAGATCGTGGATGCCGCCGTGCAGGAGGACGCCCAGGGCATCGCCGTGACGTCCTACCAGGGCGGGCACAACGAGTTCTTCCGCTACATGCACGACATGCTGGCCGAGCGCGGCTGCGGCCACGTGCGCATCTTCGGCGGCGGCGGCGGCGTGATCCTGCCGCAGGAGATCGATGCGCTGCACGCGCACGGCATCAGCCGCATCTACTCGCCTGACGACGGCAGGCGCATGGGCCTGCAGGGCATGATCGACGACATGCTGCACCGCTGCGACTTCGCGACGGTGCGGCAGGGCGAGAAGCTGCCGCAACTCGACTGGCGCGACAGCCGCTCGGTGGCGCGCGCGATCACGATGGTCGAGAACCACGGCGACGAACTGCGCGCCGAACTCGACGCACTGGCGAAGCATCCCAACCAGCCGCTCGTGCTGGGCATCACGGGCACCGGCGGCGCCGGCAAGAGCTCGCTCATCGACGAACTCGTGCGGCGCTACCTGCTCGACTTCCCGGACCGCACCGTGGCGATACTGTGCGTCGACCCGTCGCGCAAGAAGACGGGTGGCGCGCTGCTCGGCGACCGCATCCGCATGAACGCCATCGGCGACAAGCGCTGCTTCCTGCGCTCGATGGCCACGCGCCGCGCCAACCTCGCCCTGTCGGAGGCGGTGCGCGACGGACTCACCGTGCTCAAGGCGGCCGGCTACGACCTCGTGATCCTCGAGAGCTCGGGCATCGGCCAGTCCGACACGGAGATCACCGAGCACGCGGACGTGTCGCTGTACGTGATGACGCCGGAGTTCGGCGCGCAGAGCCAGCTCGAGAAGATCGACATGCTGGACTACGCGGACCTGGTGGCGATCAACAAGTTCGATCGCAAGGGCGCGCTCGACGCGCTGCGAGACGTGCGCAAGCAGTACCAGCGCAACCGCAAGCTCTTCGACCGCGACACGGCCACGATGCCCGTGTACGGCACCATGGCGTCGAGCTTCGACGACCCGGGCACCAACAGCTTCTACAAGGCACTGGTGGCGAAGCTCGACGAGCAGCGCCCCGGCCACTTCCGCTCGACGCTGGCGCTGCGCGAGGGCGATCCCGAGCAGTCGCACATCATCCCCGTCGAGCGCACGCGCTACCTGGCGGAGATCGTCCAGAACGCCCGCAAGTACGACCAGTGGACGAAGGAGCAGGCGCAGGTGGCCGAGGTCGTGCAGCAGCTGCGCGGCACGCTCGCCACGCTGCCTGCGGAAGCGACCGTGGCGCGCGAGGCCGTGCAGGGCCAGCTCGCGGCCTTCGAGGCAAGGCTCGATCCCGAGTGCCGCAAGGCGCTGGAGAACTGGGACGCGCTGCTCGCCAGCTACCAGGGCGAGCACCACACCTTCAAGGTACGCGACAAGGAGATCAAGGTCGCCAACCACAGCGTGTCGCTGTCCGGCCTGCGCATCCCCAAGGTGGCGATGCCGCGCCTGCGCAGCTGGGGCGATCGGTTGCGCTGGCTGCTGCAGGAGAACGTACCGGGCCGATACCCCTTCACGGCCGGCGTGTACCCGTTCAAGCGCACGCAGGAGGACCCCACCCGCATGTTCGCGGGCGAAGGCGGCCCCGAGCGCACCAACAAGCGCTTCCACTACCTGTCGGCGGGCCAGCCCGCCAAGCGCCTGTCGACGGCCTTCGACTCGGTCACGCTGTACGGCGAGGACCCGGCGCTGCGCCCTGACATCCACGGCAAGGTTGGCAACGCAGGCGTGTCGATCTGCACGCTCGACGACGCCAAGCGGTTGTACTCGGGCTTCGACCTGTGCGACCCCGCCACGTCGGTGTCGATGACCATCAACGGCCCCGCGCCGATGATGCTCGCGTTCTTCCTCAACGCAGCCGTCGACCAGCAGTGCGAGCGCTGGCTGCGCGAGAACGGCAAGGCCGAGGAGGCCGAGCGCACCATCGACCGGATGTACCGCGAGCGCGGGGTGTCGCGCCCGCGCTACCGCGCCGACCTGCCGTCGGGCAACGCAGGCCTCGGCACCCTGCTGCTCGGCGCGACCGGCGACCAGGTACTGCCCGCGGAGATCTACGACCGCATCCGCCGCGAGACGCTGCAGGTGGTGCGCGGCACGGTGCAGGCCGACATCCTCAAGGAGGACCAGGCCCAGAACACCTGCATCTTCAGCACCGAGTTCGCGTTGCGCATGATGGGCGACGTGCAGTCGTTCTTCACCACCAACAAGGTGAGGAACTTCTATTCGGTGTCGATCAGCGGCTACCACATCGCCGAGGCCGGCGCGAACCCCATCACGCAGCTCGCGTTCACGCTGTCGAACGGGTTCACCTACGTCGAGTACTACCTGAGCCGCGGGCTCGCGATCGACGACTTCGCACCCAACCTCAGCTTCTTCTTCAGCAACGGCGTCGATCCCGAGTACTCCGTGATCGGCCGCGTGGCGCGCCGCATCTGGGCCAAGGCCATCCGCAACCTGTACGGCGGCAACGAGCGCAGCCAGATGCTCAAGTACCACATCCAGACGTCGGGCCGCTCGCTGCACGCGCAGGAGATCGCGTTCAACGACATCCGCACCACGCTGCAGGCGCTGTACGCCATCTACGACAACTGCAACAGCCTGCACACCAACGCCTACGACGAGGCGATCACCACGCCCACCGAGGAGTCGGTGCGCCGCGCCATGGCCATCCAGCTCATCATCAACAAGGAGCTGGGGCAGGCGAAGAACGAGAACCCGCTGCAGGGCAGCTTCCTCATCGAGGAGCTCACCGACCTCGTCGAGGAGGCCGTGTACGCCGAGTTCCTGCGCCTCAACGAGCGCGGCGGCGTGCTGGGCGCCATGGAGACCATGTACCAGCGCGGCAGGATCCAGGAGGAGTCGCTGCACTACGAGATGCTCAAGTCCACGGGCGAGATGCCCATCGTGGGCGTGAACACCTTCCTCGGCACCGACGGCTCGCCCATCCAGCAGGTGCAGGCGGTCATGCGCGCCGAGGACGGCGAGAAGTCGGGCCAGATCGACGGCTTGCGCGCCTTCCACGCCCGCTACGCGCAGGCGGCGCCGGCCGCGCTCAAGCAGCTGCAGCAGGTGGCGCTCCACGGCGGCAACCTCTTTGCCGCACTCATGGACGCCGCCAAGTGCTGCTCGCTGGGCCAGATGTCGTCGGCGCTCTATGCCGTGGGCGGGCAATACCGCCGCAACATGTGATGCAGGGCCTGCGGCCCGTCAGGCCGCGGGCTTGGGCACGAACCGCAGCACGAGGGCAGCGAGCAGGAAGAAGCCCGAGGCGATCACCAGCGGCACCGTGAAGCCGTACTGGTCGGCCATCGCGCCGATCACCCATGGCGCCGTGGCACTGAAGCCGCGGCCGAGGTTGTAGATGGCGCTCTGGGCGGTGGCGCGGATGCCCACCGGGAACAGCTCGGAGAGCATGGGCGCAAGCGCACTGAAGTGACCGTGGCCGAACATGCCGGTGAGCGGCCCCACCAGCAGCAGCCAGTCCGTGTCGCCGCTGCGCGCCGTGGCGACGAAGATCGGCGCCATGATGGCCGTGGCAACCACGTAGCACGCATAGGCGCGCCTGCGGCCGATCCAGTCGGCCACGTAGCCGAAGGAGACGTAGCCCACGAAGGCGCCCGATTGCAGGGCAATGATCCAGTTGGTGGAGCGGAAGAACGACAACCCGGCGCCGCCGTCCGCCACGGGCGTGGCGAGGAAGCTGGGCAGCCAGGTGAAGAAGCCCCACACGCCGAACATCACGCAGGCAACCATGGCGGTCGCGGTGAGGAACGTGCGGCGGTGCTGCGGGGCGAGCAGTTCGAGCAGCTGCGTCACAAGACTGCCGTGCGTGCCGCGCGTGGCGCGGTGCGCAACCCACTGTTCGGACTCGGGCACTCCGTGACGGATCCAGATGGTGCAGAGCGCCGGCAGGACGCCCAGCGCGAACAGCCAGCGCCAGCCGAGGCTCGGCAGCACCTGCTGGGAGACGAGGGCGCTGAGGATGAAGCCGATGGCCCAGCCGGACTGCATCACGGCAAGCGCGCGGTTGCGCCGTTCGGGCGGCAGCGACTCGGCCACCAGCGTGGCGCCGGTTGCCCACTCACCGCCCATGCCGAGGCCCAGCAGGCAACGCCATGCCAGCAGCTGCCAGCCGTCCTGTGCGGTCGCGCTGCCCAGCGACGCGAACGAGAACACCAGGATGGTGGCCACCAGCATGCGGGCGCGGCCGTGCCGGTCGGCAAGCGCGCCGAACAGCAGGCCGCCGAGCGCGGAGCAGGCGAGGGTGGCGGCCACGATCATGCCGCTGAAACCCTTGTCGAACTGCAGGTCCGCCTGCAACTGCGGCAGCGCGAAGAGGAACAGCGTGAAGTCGAAGGCGTCCAGGGCCCAGCCCAGGGTTGCTGCAATCAGGACGCGCTGCATGGAGGCATGGTCACCGTGCAGCGGATCGGTTCAAGCGCGAAACCTGCAGCAGCTCATGGCACGATCCTCAACCGCACGGCATTGCTCGCAAAGCGCGGCCCCGTTGCATCGAAGGCGACGAACGCGTGGTACAGCGACATGCCCTGGAAGGGCAGCCACGTGCCGTCGGGCACGAGGAACTGGGCCGCCGCGGCGCCGCCTGCATCGAGCCAGCCGAACGAGTCGGGATAGGTCATGCCGTTGGCCATGCCGATGCTGGCGGCGAGCCAGTCGTCCTGCACCAGCGGCACGTGCACGCTGCCCAAATGGTGGCCGGGCGAGGTGCCAAAGGACCCCATGAGCAGGTAGGTGCAGCCCGCGAGGCCGGCGCCCGCCTGCAGGGAGAACGACTGCATCCCGCCTGCCTTGGCCGAGATCGACGGAACGTCGCGGAACAGCGTGCGCCGCAAACCTTTCTCGATCGTGAACCGGTCGAGCACGGCGCCGCTGTAGTCGACGAACGCGGCATCGAGGCGGCTGCCGTCGACGTCCACCACCAGGGAGCCCATGGTCGCGCGCGAGAAGTGCATGGCGGGATGGTCCATCGGCGCCGCTCCAATCGTGCCTGCCGACCCCGCGACCACGTACACCGTGCCCTCGTGCGCCGCGCGCGGCAGCGTGGGCTTGGCGTAGGTGCCGTCGAGCGCTGCCGTGCCGTCGCCGCGGTCGAGCACCATGGACGGCACCAGCGTCGTCGACAGGCCGGTGTGGCCGTCGAGCAGGAACGAGCGCTCGTAGCCGTGGCTGTGGCCGCACAGCACGAGGTCGACGCCATGGGCCTCGAGGATCGGCACGAACACCTCGCGCATGTCGTGCATGCGCCCCCCGCTGTCGGAACGGCGGTCCGAGTCGTGCGTCCCCTTCGTGTACGGCGGATGGTGGAAGATGGCGACCACCCACGTGGCCGTCGTGGCGGCGAGGTCGGCAGCCAGCCACTGCGCCATGGCGCCCGTTGCCGCCCGGCTCGTGGCCTCGGAGTCGAGGCACACGAAGTGCACGTGGCCGTGGTCGAACGCGTAGTAGGCCTCGGTACCGGAAGGCACGCCGCCCGCCTGCCCCTGTGCGGGCAGGTCGAACACGTCGAAGTAAGGTCCCGACTGCTGCGCAACCGACGCGCTCATCGCATCGTGGTTGCCGATGGTCGACCACGCGCAGGTGTTGCGCAGCACCTGCTGGTACGGCGTGAACAACCCCGCCTGGTACTCGGGATCGGTGCCGGTGTAGTAGGCATTGTCGCCCAGCAGCAGCGCGAGGTCCGCAGGGCGCGATGCCGTGAACTGCAGGAAGGCATCGCGCACGAGCGACTGGCCGATCCAGGGCAAGCCCACGTCGCCGAGGGCCACGAAGCGCAGCGGTGAAGCCGTGCCCGGCTGCGGCAGCGTGCGGAACCGGTGCTCCGCGTCGCCGCCCGCGAGCACGCCGGCGCTGTCGCCCACGGCATAGTGCAGTTGTGTGGCCGGTCCGAGGCCCGCGAGGGTCACTGCGTGCTCGGTCGCGAGCGCAGGATCCGCGTGGACGAGCTGCAGCGCCGCAGGCGTGGCGCCGGTCCAGAGGCGCGTGTCGGTCGGCACGTCCGTGCGCCACCGCACCACGATGCCCGCAGCCGTGGCGCCCTGCAGGTACGGGCCGCGCACGACCACGGGGCGCGCCTGGCCCGGGGCCACGGCGGCGAGGGCGAGCGCCGCTGCGAACAGGCGTGCGAGGGACGGCACCATGACAGGGTGCATTCAAACACATCCCGTGCGCGAGCGGGCGGGGCAGAGGGCGTAGCCGCCGCAGTGCAGGGAAACCCGCGGCTGCACCGCGCCCCGGCCGCGTGCCGCGGGTAGATTGCGCCTGCGCGATGACGCCCGACTTCACCCGCATCCCGTACGGCTACGACGAGTTCCAGAAGGTCACGACCGCGGCATGGCGCGCGAGCGTGAAGCAGCCCGCGCCTTGGAAGTCGCCCGAGGGCATCGAGCACCGGCTCGCCTACGGCCCCGAGGACACGGCTGGCCTCCCGCACCTCGGCGGCATGCCGGGCGTGCCCCCCTTCCTCGGCGGCCCGTACCCGACGATGTACGCGCAGAAGCCCTGGACCATCCGGCAGTACGCGGGATTCTCCACCGCCGAGAAGACCAACGAGTTCTACCGCAAGGCGCTCGCAGCCGGGCAGCAGGGTTTGAGCGTGGCCTTCGACCTCGCCACCCACCGCGGCTACGACAGCGACCACCCGCGCGTGACGGGCGACGTGGGGATGGCTGGCGTGGCCATCGACTCGATCCTCGACATGCGCGTGCTGTTCCGCGACATCCCGCTCGGCGAGGTGAGCGTGTCGATGACCATGAACGGCGCGGTGCTGCCCGTGCTCGCGCTCTACATCGCGGTGGCGCAGGAACAGGGCGTCGGACTGGACCAGCTCAGCGGCACGATCCAGAACGACATCCTGAAGGAGTTCATGGTCCGGAACACCTACATCTACCCGCCCGGACCCAGCATGCGCATCGTGCGCGACATCTTCGCCTTCTGCGGCGCGAAGATGCCGAAGTTCAACTCCATCTCGGTGAGCGGCTACCACATGCACGAGGCCGGTGCGACCGCCGACCAGGAGCTCGCGTACACGCTTGCCGACGGCCTCGACTACCTGCGCGCCGGCATCGAGGCGGGCATCGACGTCGATCGCCACGCGGGCCGCATGTCGTTCTTCTTCGGCATCGGCATGAACTTCTTCACCGAGGTCGCCAAGCTGCGCGCGGCCCGCCTGCTGTGGGCCCGCATCGTGCACGCGATGGGCGCGAAGGACCCGAAGTCGATGGCGCTGCGCACCCACTGCCAGACCTCGGGCTGGTCGCTCGCTGCGCAGGACCCGTGGAACAACGTCGTGCGCACGTGCCTCGAGGCGCTGGCCGCGGTGCTGGGCGGCACGCAGTCGCTGCACACCAACTCACTCGACGAGGCGCTGGCGCTGCCCACCCCCTTCAGCGCCCGCGTGGCGCGCAACACCCAGCTCATCCTGCAGGAGGAGAGCCACATCACCCACGTGGCCGACCCGCTGGCAGGTTCGCACTACGTCGAGTGGCTCACCGACCAGCTGGCGCGCAAGGCATGGGCGCAGATCCAGGAGATCGAGTCCATGGGCGGGATGACGAAGGCCATCGAGCGCGGGTTGCCCAAGCTGCGCATCGAGGAATCGGCGGCGCGGCGCCAGGCGCGCATCGACAGCGGCGCCGAGGTGATCGTCGGCGTCAACAAGTACAAGCCCGAGCAGCAGGACGACGTGTCGATCCTCAGCATCGACAACGCGGCCGTGCGCGAGGCACAGGTGGCACGCCTGCAGGAACTGCGTCGCACGCGCGACGGCGCCGCGGTGGCGCGCGCGCTCGAGGCGCTCGAGGCCGGTGCGCGCGGCAGCGCCAACCTGCTCGAGCTCAGCATCGCCGCGGTGCGCGTGGGCGCAACGGTCGGCGAGGTGAGCCTCGCGCTGGAGAAGGTGTATGGCAGGCACCAGGCCACGCTGCCGACGGTGACGGGCATCTACGGAGTGGAGGCGAAGTCGATGGAGCAGGTGGGCAAGGTGCTGGAGCGCAGCCGCGCGTTCGCGGCGCGAGTCGGCCGCAGGCCGCGCATCCTCGTGGCGAAGATGGGCCAGGACGGGCACGACCGCGGCGCACGCGTGATCGCCAGCGCGTTTGCCGACCTCGGCTTCGACGTCGACGTGGGCGCGCTGTTCCAGACGCCCGAGGAGGTCGCGCGCCAGGCCATCGAGAACGACGTGCACGTGTGCGGCATCAGCACGCTGGCAGGCGCGCACAAGACGCTCGTGCCAGAGCTGGTGCAGCTGCTGCGCGCACAGGGTCGCGGCGACATGCTCGTGGTCGCAGGCGGCGTGATCCCGCCGCAGGACCACGCGGCGCTGCACGCGGCAGGCGTGGTCGAGGTGTTCGGCCCCGGCACCGTCATCCCCGATGCCGCGATGCGCCTGCTGGACCTGCTGGACCTGCTGGAGCGCGTGAAGCCGTCGTGATCCCGGCCGTGCCCACCGTCGAGATGATCCGGGCCGGCGACCGTCGCGCCCTCGCGCGCGCCATCACGCTGGTCGAGAGCCGGCTGGAGGCCGACCAGCGCGCTGCCGAACAACTGCTCACCGCCCTGCTCCCCCACGCGGGCAAGGCGCTGCGCATCGGCATCACCGGCGCACCCGGCGTCGGCAAGAGCACGTTCATCGAGACCCTGGGCACGCGGCTCTGCAACCGCGGCCACAAGGTTGCCGTACTGGCCGTCGACCCGAGTTCTGCCGTGAGCGGCGGCTCGATCCTCGGCGACAAGACGCGCATGGCCGAACTGGCACGCCACCCCAATGCCTACATCCGCCCGACGCCCGGCGGCACGGTGCTGGGCGGCGTCGCGGCGCACACGCGCGAGGCCATGCTGGTGTGCGAGGCCGCGGGCTTCGACATCGTGCTGGTCGAGACCATCGGCACCGGCCAGTCGGAGACCGCTGTTGCCGCGATGGTCGACGTGTTCCTGCTGCTGCTCTCGCCCGCAGCCGGCGACGAGCTGCAGGGCATCAAGCGCGGCGTGATGGAACTCGCCGACGCGATCATCGTGCACAAGGCCGATGGCGACCTGCTGCCAGCCGCCGAGCGGGCGAAGCAGCAGTGCCTCGTCGCCGTGCACATCCTGCGCAGCGGCGACGTGCCGCCCGTGCTCCTCGCCTCCTCGCAGGCAGGCAGCGGCATCGACGAGGCCTGGCAGGCGATCCTCGACCGCACCGAACAGGCCCGCGGCTCGGGTCGCTTCGACGCGCGGCGCGCCGAACAGGCCGAGCACTGGCTGCACGCGGCACTGCAGGAAGCGCTGCTGAGCCGCTTCGAGGCGCTGCCGCAGGTGCAGGCAGCCATGGCAGGGTTCGTCGATCGCGTGCGGACCGGCGCCGTGGTGCCGGCTGCCGCCGTGCGCCAGCTGCTGCGCCTCGGCGGCATGAGCTGAGGGCGCGCCGTGCCCGACCTGGCGTGGTTGTTCGTTCTCGCCCCCGCCTACGGTCTCTACGAGCTCGTGCTCGCGTGGCGCAAGCGCGCCGCACGCGTCGACCCGCGTGCCCGTTCCGCGGACGCAGGCAGCCTCGTGCACATCTGGCTCACCGTGGGCCTCGGCATCGCAGCGACCGCCGCGGCCATGCTGTTCCTGCCAGCATGGTACGGACCAGAACTGCATGCAGCGCGATGGCTCGGCCTCTCGTCATTCTGCCTCGGCATCGCGGTCCGCACGTGGGCGATCCTCGCGCTCGGCCGGCTGTTCACCGTGGACGTGGCGATCCTCGAGGGCCACCGGCTCGTCGTCACCGGCCCGTACCGCTGGCTGCGGCACCCCAGTTACAGTGGCGTGATGGCTGCCGTACTCGGGCTCGGCATCCTGTCCGGGCACGTCCTCGCGCTGGCATGCATCACGACAACGGCGCTCTTCGCGCTCGTGCGCCGCATCCGCGTCGAGGAACGCGCGCTGGCAGAGGCCTTCGGCCCGGCGTGGGAGGCGCACCGCGCGCGCACCTGGAACCTCGTGCCGTTCCTCTGGTGACGGCGCGCAGCCCGGTCAGTCGACCATCCGCCAGCCCACCGTCTCGCCCGCGCGCATGGGCACCAGCTTGTGGGCTCCGAACTCGTACTCCGCCGGCACGGCCATGGGCGCCTTCTCCAGCGTGATGCGGTCGGGGTTGGGCGGCAGGCCGTAGAAGGCCGGCCCGCGCAGGCTGGCAAAGGCCTCGAGGCGGTCGAGGGCGCCTGCCGCATCGAAGGCCTCGGCATACAGCTCGATGCCCGCATGCGACGTGTAGACGCCGGCGCAGCCGCACGTGGTCTCCTTGGTGTGGCGCGCGTGCGGGGCGCTGTCGGTGCCGAGGAAGAAGCGCGGGTCGTTGCCGGTGGCAGCGGCAACGAGCGCCTTGCGGTGCTCCTCGCGCTTCAGCACGGGCAGGCAGTAGGCGTGCGGCCGGATGCCGCCCTGGAAGATCGCATTGCGGTTCCAGAGCAGGTGGTGCGCCGTGATCGTGGCCGCCATGCGCGGCGAGCGCAGCACGTGCTCGACGGCATCCTTCGTGGTCACGTGCTCCAGCACGATGCGCAGGCCCGGGAAGTCGCGCTGCAGCGGCACGAGCTGGCGCTCGAGGAACACGCGCTCGCGATCGAACACGTCGACGTCGCCGTCGGTCACCTCGCCGTGCAGCAGCAGCGGCATGCCGAGGCGCTCCATCGCCGCGAGTGCCGCGCGGGCCTTCTTCCAGTCGGTGACGCCGCTGTCGGAGTTGGTCGTCGCCCCCGCCGGGTAGTACTTCACGCCGTGGACGAAGCCGGATTCCATCGCGGCGGCGATCTCGGACGCCGGCGTGTTGTCCGTGAGGTACAGCGTCATCAGCGGCTCGAAGCGCGAGCCTGCAGGCCGCGCCGCCAGGATGCGGTCGCGGTACGCCGCTGCAGCCGCGACCGTGGTGACGGGCGGCTTGAGGTTGGGCATCACGATCGCGCGGCCGAAGCGCGCTGCCGTGTGGGGCAGCACGGCAGCAAGGGCCTCGCCGTCGCGGAGGTGGAGGTGCCAGTCGTCGGGACGGATCAGGGTGCAGCGCATCGGGCGGGGATGATAGCGGCGCGCACGCCGCGTCTCCCGACTACTTGATCCCGAGGAACACCGGGTCGGCCTCGAACTCGGCGCCGCCGCCGAAGTTCTGGACCCAGTAGCGGCCGTTGTTGCCGATGCCGAACTCCTTGTGGCCCGGCGACAGCAGGTTGCGGTGGTGTCCGGACGAGTGGCACCACGCCACGTGGGAGCTCATCGCGCCGTCGTTGAGGGCGATGTTCTCGGAGGCCCCGTAGTCGTAGCCCGCGAGCTTCATGCGGTCGAAGGGCGTGCGGCGGCCGGGCGTGGGCGAGAAGTGCGCGAAGTAGCCCATGTTGGCCATCTCCTCGGCGTGGCCGCGCGCCGCATCGGCCACCTTGAGGTTCAACGCAACCGGGCGGTGCCCGAACATGCGCCGGTAGGCGTTGGTGATCTCCAGCTGCTCGCGCTCCCCGGCGCTCACCTTCGCGGCGGTCTGGCGGTTGAACGCCTCGATCCGCTCCCACAGCCGGTGCTCCTCCAGTTCCTCGGGGGTCGTGCAGAAGTTGCGGATGTCCACCTTGTCGCCGGCAGGGAGCGCACGGGCCCACACCACGTCGCCGAGCACGGCCAGGTCGAGTTCACCGAGGCTGCGCAGGGTCCGCGCCGTCCAGTCGAGCCGGTCGAGTTCGTCGCGCAGCGTGGCAGGCACCTTCAGCTTGATGCGCTCGTCGTCCCAGATGAGCCGCACTGCGGCGACGCGACGGTCGACCTCGGCCTGCACGCGGTTGTACTCGGCGAACTTGTCGGCGCTCACCGCCGGCGGCCGGTACGGGTAGAAGTACTTCACCTCGTCGTAGATGAGGTCCTTCGCGAACGCGCGCGCCTCGTCGAGCTCGATCCTGCGCGCGGCGAGCTTCTCGACCTCCTTGCGCAGCGGCGACTTCGACAGCGCCTCCACCTGCTTGGTGAGGGAGCGCTGGAAGGCCGTGACCACGGGCGCGAGGGCATCCGGGCCCTCGGCCAGCAGGTCCTGCACGAACTTCTCGCGCGCGGCGGTGTCCTTGCCCTTGAGCAGCAAGTCGAGCCGTGCGACGAGCTTGGTCGCCTTCTGGTCCGAGGCGATCTTCGCCTCGCTCACGAACTGGCCCTTCACGAGCGTGTAGCCGGCAGGCCCAGCGCCTGCGACCTCGCCGCGGCCGCGCGCGATCACGGCATTCACGTCGCCGGCGCGCTTGGCATCGGTTGCCAGCAGTTTCGCGAGCATGGCCTCCGCAGCAGCGCCCTCGCCGTTGCGGTAGGCGAGCGCGGCGGCGCCGAGCCAGGCTTCGGCAGGCAGCTTGGCTGCCTCGACGATGCGGCCGATGGCGGTGCCGGGCAGGTCGATCCAGCTCACCGCGCGCTTGCTGCCGTCGGCCACGGCGAGCACCAGCGCCGAACCGTCGACACCCTCGAGCTTGCCGCGGGTGCCGTCCTCGAGGTCGAGCTCGACGGCGCCGCCGCCGGCGAGCCAGGCGGCCACGGCCTTGTGCAGGCTGGCCATGCCCTCGGCCTCCTCGGCGCGCTGCACGAGGCGCTTCGCGTAGTCGGCATCGCGTCCCTCGACCTCCTTCGCGCCCTCGCGCAGCAGTGCGGCGGCGGCTGCGAAGTCACCGGACTGCTCGGCGGTCCGGATGCGGTCCATGAGCACGCGCAGCTGCTCGAGCGTCGCGCGGCGCACCATCTCGGGTGCACCGGCCGTGCTCACGCCAGCGCGCACCGGGCGGGCGGACTCGGAGAGCTTCGCGCGAAGCCCTGCGAGTTCGCGTTCGGCCGAGACCAGCTGGGCGCCGCCGGCGAAGCGGTTGATCTCACCCCCCAGCGCGGCAACCGCGCCAGAAAGGTCGTTGGCCGCGACCTTGCCGCGCACCGTGTCGAGCAAGGTGGCAAGCGCCTTGTCGGACTCGGCACGGAGCTCGCGGATGCGCTGCTGCAGTTGCACCGTGGTGGCCTCGGCAGAACCCTCCTGAGCCACCAGCAGCAGTTCGACGGCCTGTGCGTACCTGCCGGCCGCGGCCATGGCCGTCGCATCCGCCCCGAGCGCCGTGAGCGCGTCGGCAGCGGGCGCGTCGCCGAGCTTCGTGTCCTGGGGGCCCTGCGGCGCTGCGGGCATGGGCGCGAGGGCCACCGGGGTGCCTGCTGCCTGCGGGCGGGCAACGGGGGTCTCGGGTTGCTGGTCGGCAGCAGCCGGGGTCGGTGCCGGGGCGGAATCCTCGGCGGCGGCAGGACGCGGCCTGCGGGCGAGGATCTCGTTCAGGCTGCCGCGCACGATGCGTGCAGCCTCGTTGCCCCGCTTCTCCTCGGCCTGCAACTGGTCGACGGCGGCGGCATAGCCCAGCGAGGGGTCCTGCAGGATCTGCTCGGTGCGCGCCGCCACGGCGGCCTCGGTGTCGGCGATGCGCTGCAGCTCGGCATCCAGCTTGGCGAGGTTCTCGGGCGCCTCGCCGGCCCACCGCGTGCGCAGCCGCTCCACCTCGAGCCGCGCCGCCGCGAAGTCGCCGGACCTGCGGTGCTTGTCCAGCACGTCGCGCGGCATCGGCTTGTTGCCGCCCCCGCAGGCGCCGAGGATTCCGCCCCGGCACCGACCCCGGCTGCTGCCGACC
>JBEATZ010000018.1:0-23474 GCA_041161695.1 Planctomycetota bacterium
CCGGAGGACCGTCCTCTTCGGTGGGCTCAGTAGCAACTTCTCAATCCGCAACGACACATGGGAGTGGGATGGGACCAACTGGCTCGTGAGGCTGTCCGCCAATGTCCCACCACCTCGCTTACACCACGCCATGGCTTTCGATTCGAATCGAAGAAGGATCATCTTGTTTGGAGGTAGTCAGGGCTTGGGAGGAGGCGCGCTGGGAGACACATGGGAGTGGGACGGTACCAACTGGCAAGACCGAACGGTCCAAAACAGCCCAGCACCTCGCTACTGGCACTCAGTTGCATTTGACTCAAGACGCGGGAAGACCGTCCTTCATGGTGGGATACCGACCCCAGACACATGGGAGTGGGATGGTCTGAACTGGGTGCAAGCAGCTTCCAATGCGGTACCACCTCAACGATATGGTGCATCAATCGCATATGACGACTTGGCTGGAGATGTGATCGTTTTCGGTGGCGTGGCATTCTCTGGTGGCCTTCTCGACGACACTTGGGCTTGGGATGGTGTTGATTGGCGTCAGCTCGCCCTCGCAATAAACCCTCCTGCTAGGCACTTCTCCAACATGGCCTTTGAAGTCAGCCGACGCAGGATTGTCGTATTCGGGGGTGCATCTGCGAACTCGGGCTTGCTGCAGGACACCTGGGCCCTCGGCCCCGTGTACTCCGCGCCCATCCTGCAGGCGTTCGGCACCGGCTGCGGTACGCAGCCCCTCACCCTCGAGGCCATGACTGCGCGCGGGCCGGTGTACGCCTCCCAGTTCGTCACCAAGGTGCGCAACGTGCCGCAGGGTCTCGCCTTCATGTCCCTCGGCGTGTCCAACACGACGGTCGGCCCGTTGTTCCTGCCCTTCGACCTCGCCGGCTTCGGCGGCACGGGCGGCTGCATGCTCTACCACGACACGGCCATCGAGCTCGGGTCGGCGTGTGCACCTGCGGGCAGCGGCGAGGCGACCCACACGTTCACCGTGCCGAACCTGCCGGCGATCACGGGCCTGCCCGTCTACCTGCAGGCCTGGGCGCCAGACAGCACGTTCAACCTGCTGGGTCTCGTCACCAGCAACGCGCTGCGCACGACGGTCGGCAACAACTGATCAGCCCTGCCGCGCCGCATCGCGCTCCGCGCGGGCGGCGCGGAGTCGCTCGACGACCTGCTCCAGCGCGGCGGGCAGCGGGTCGTGCAGTTCGAGCTGCGCGCCCGTGACCGGGTGGCGCAGGCTGAGGAAGCGGCAGTGCAGGAAGAGGCGGTCGAGCCCGTAGCGCTCGCGGTAGAGCGCGTTGAGGCGGCCCTTGCCGTGGGTGGTGTCGCCGAGGACGTGGCGGCCGCAGTGGTTGGCGTGGCGGCGGATCTGGTGGTAGCGACCGGTGCGGATGCGGCAGCGCACGAGGGCGCAGCGGTCGAGCTCCTCGACGAGGGCGAACTCGCTGCGCGCGGGGCGCGCGATGTCCTTCTCGTCGTGGAGCGGCTGCTCGCACACCCACTCGTCGCCGAGGTCGGCGAAGCTGCCGGGCCAGCGCGTGAGGAGCACGTACTCCTTCACGGCCGTGGGCTCGTTCATCTGCTCCTGCAGCGCGGCAGCGGTGCGCGAGCTGAAGGCATAGAGCAGCAGGCCCGAGGTGGCGCGGTCGAGGCGATGGACCGGGTAGAGGTACTTGCCGAGCTGGTCGCGCACGACCTGCAGGGCCGCCGGCTGGTCGGGGTGGTTCTCGTCGCGGTGCACGAGCAACCCGCTCGGCTTGCTCACCGCCACGATGTGCTCGTCGAGGAACCGCACGTCGAGCGGCGGGTGCGCGGGCACCGCGGGCTTCGCGGCTTCGGGGTTCTCGGCGGGAACGTCGGACATCGGGGCAGAGACCTTACGCAACTTGCACGACGGCGCAGCAGCGCGTCCGCCGTATCCTGCGCGCGTGAACGTCTGGAACCTGCTTGCCGACACCGCGCGCGCCCACCCACGAAGCCCTGCCCTGCTGCAGGAGGGCTGCACAGAGGACTACGCAACCGCGCATGCCCGTGCGCTGGCGCTCGCGCAGGGTCTCGCCGCGGCCGGCATCCGGCCCGGCGACCGCGTGGCGGTGCTGGCGCCCAACACGATCCCCCACTTCCACGCCTACTTCGGCATCGCGGGTGCAGGCGCGATCCTCGTGTCGCTCAACACGCGCCTGTCCGCGGGCGAACTCGCGGACATCCTCGCCGACGCCGGCGCGCGCATGCTGCTGTTCGACGATGCCCTCGGCAGCACGAATGGCGCCATGGCGCGCAACCTCGAGCCAAGGCTCGAACTGGGCGCACACGCGATCACGGCGCTCACGACGCCCTCGGCGGCCTCGGCTGGCTTTGCGCCGCGGCTTGCGGCCGCAGCCGACACGGCGCACCTCTACTACACGAGCGGCACGACCGGCCGCCCCAAGGGCGTGATGCTGAGCCACGCCAACGTGGTGAGCCACGCGCGCAGCGCCGTGCGCGAACTCGGCCTGTCCGCCGCCGACCGGTGGCTGCACGCGGCGCCCATGTTCCACCTCGCCGATGCATGGGCCACGTTCGCCATCAGCATCGTGGGCGGGCTGCACGTGTTCCTGCCGAGGTTCACGCCGCAGGATGCGCTCGACACGCTGGTGCGCGACCGGATCACGGTCACCAACCTCATCCCCACGATGCTCAACCTGATGGTGAAGGAGCCCTCTGCCGCCGCGCGCGACTACGCGATGCGCGTGATGCTGAGCGGCGGCGCGCCCATCGCCCCCGAGGTGGTGCGCCAGGTGATCGCCACGTTCCGCTGCGAGTACGTGCAGACCTACGGCATGACCGAGACGAGCCCCTACCTGACGCTCAGCCTGCTCGACGACGCGCTGAAGCAGCTGCCGCCCGACCAGCAGCTCGCGCTCACGTGCCGCACCGGCAGGCCGTTCGACGGCATCGAGCTGCGCGTGGTCGACGACCACGGCAATGACGTGCCGCGCGACGACCGCGCGGTGGGCGAGATCCGCGTGAAGGGCCCCACGGTGACGCGCGGCTACTGGAACCAGCCCGAGACCACGGCTGCCGCCTTCGACGCGCGCGGCTTCCTGATGACCGGCGACCTCGCCACCATCGACGCGCACGGCTTCGTGAACATCGTCGATCGCAAGAAGGACGTCATCAAGACGGGCGGCGAGGCCGTCTACTCGGTCGAGGTCGAGTACGTGCTCTACCAGCACCCCGCGGTGCTGGAGTGCGCCGTGTACGGCACGCCTCACGAGGTGTGGGGCGAGACGGTCACCGCTGCCGTCGTGCTGCGGCCGGGCGCGCATGCGAGTGCCGACCAGCTCGTCGCCCACTGCCGCGCGCACATCGCCGCCTACAAGTGCCCCAAGTCGGTGCGCTTCCTCGACGCCTTGCCGCGCACCGGCACGGGCAAGATCCAGAAGCGCGCGCTGCGGGAGCCACCGGCGGCGCAGGGCTGAACCGCCCATGGCACCGGCCGGACGCCTGGCACCTGACCGGTCCGCAGGACCAAGGTAGCCTTCGCCTCCCGCCGCCGCACCCCATGCGACGGTGGAGCAGGAAGAAGGAGATCCGCCATGGTGCGCATGGGAAGTGCGCCACGAGACGGCATCCTTCCACACTCCCCATGATCGACCCCACGCGGACCGCACCCGAGACGACAGCGCCTGGCGGCGCCCATGACCGCATCGCCGGCCACGTCCCGTTCCATCGCGCGTGCAACCTCGGGCGTGAAACCGAGTACGTGCTGCAGGCATCCGCTGCAGGGGCGATCTCCGGGAACCACCGCTTCACCAAGCTCTGCCAGGGCCTCCTCGAGGACACGCTGGGCGTCCAGCACGCGCTGCTCACGACGTCCTGCACCCATGCGCTGGAGATGGCGGCCATGCTGCTGGACATCCGGCCGGGCGACGAGGTGATCGTCCCCTCGTTCACCTTCGTCTCGACGGCCAACGCCTTCGTGCTGCGCGGGGCAACGCCGGTGTTCTGCGACGTGCGTCCCGACACCCTCAACCTGGACGAGGACCTGCTCGAGGACCTCGTGACCCCGCGCACCCGCGCCATCGTGCCGGTGCACTACGCAGGGGTGGCCTGCGAGATGGACACCATCAACGCGATCGCGGGTCGCCACGGCATCCCCGTGGTCGAGGACAACGCCCACGGCATGTTCGGCCGCTACAAGGGCCGATGGCTCGGCACGCTGGGCACGATGTCGACCTCCAGCTTCCACGAGACCAAGAACCTCACCTGCGGCGAGGGCGGGGCCCTCCTCGTCAACGACGAGCAGATGGCCGCACGTGCCGAGATCCTGCGCGAGAAGGGCACGAACCGCGCACGCTTCCTCATGGGCCAGGTCGACAAGTACTCCTGGGTCGACATCGGCTCCAGCTACGTGCTGAGCGACATGCTGGCTGCACACCTCTACGGGCAGCTGGAGCAGTGGCAGGCAACGCAGGTCCGGCGCGAACGGCTGTGGCGCACCTACCACGCTCAGCTCGCGGACTGGGCCCGCGCCACGGGCACCGCCCAGCCGGTCATCCCCGAGGGGTGCGAGTCCGCCTGGCACGCATACTTCCTCGTGCTGCCGACCCACGAGGCACGCACGGCATTCCTCGCCCACATGAAGGCCGCGGGGATCGGCTGCGTGTTCCACTACCTCCCCCTCAACCGGTCCGATTTCGCCCAGAAGCTCCCGCGCACGTTCTCGTGTCCGGTCACCGAGGATCGCTCCGCGCGCCTCGCGCGCCTGCCGCTCTACCACGCACTGGACGACGCGCAGCAGCAGCGCGTGATCGAGACCGTGCTGCGGTTCCGGGCCTGATTCCGCGGGCGCGCCACACGCATTTCCTCGCGCGTGCGCGCGCACGTGCACGTGTGTGCACACGCGCGTGCCCGCGCGCGAGCGGGTGGCACTGACGGGAATGGATTCTTGAAGTCCGCAGCACCGACCTCTAAGCAGGACTGCGCAACTCATGGCCACCCGCAAGAAGCAGGGCATACCGCTCGTCATCGTCGAGTCGCCGGCGAAGGCCCGGACCATCAGCAAGTTCCTGGGCTCCGACTACCGCATCGAGGCTTCGATCGGCCACATCCGCGACCTGCCGTCCAGCGCGACGGAGATCCCGGCCGCGGTGAAGAAGGAGAAGTGGGCCCGGCTCGGCATCGACGTGGAGTCGGAGTTCCGGCCCCTCTACGTGGTGCCCAAGGACAAGCGCGAGCACATCCGCAAGCTGAAGGAAGCCCTCAAGGACGCCCCGATCCTCTACCTGGCGACCGACGAAGACCGCGAGGGTGAGTCGATCTCCTGGCACCTGGTCCAGGAACTCGAGCCCAAGTGCGAAATCCGCCGGCTCGTGTTCCACGAGATCACCAAGACGGCCATCCTCGAAGCCCTCGAGCACCCGCGCGACATCGATGCCGCGCTGGTCGAGGCGCAGGAGACGCGCCGCGTCGTCGACCGCCTGTACGGCTACACGGTGTCGCCGCTGCTGTGGAAGAAGGTCAAGCCGCAGCTGTCCGCAGGCCGCGTGCAGAGCGTGGCCGTGCGCCTCATCGTCGAGCGCGAACGCGAACGCATGAAGTTCGTGGCCTCGGGCTACTGGTCGCTGCAGGGCACGTTCAGCGCCCAGCAGGGCGACCGGACGGCGTTCGCGGCCGAGCTCGTGAGCCTTGCCGGGGCGCGCATCGCCCAGGGCAGGGACTTCGACCCCGACACCGGCAGGCTCAAGGTGCAGGACGGCACCGTGCTGGCCCTGCAGGAGCCGCAGGCGCGCGAACTCGCCGCGTCGCTGGAGCAGAAGGTCGCCAAGGTCGTCTCGCTGGAGCAGAAGCCCTTCACCGAGCGCCCGTCGCCGCCCTTCACCACCAGCACGCTGCAGCAGGAGGCCGCGCGCAAGCTGCGCTTCGGCGCCCAGCGCACCATGCGCGCGGCGCAGCGCCTGTACGAGAACGGCTACATCACCTACATGCGCACCGACTCGACGACGCTCAGCGAGCAGGCGCTCGCTGCCGCACGCGAGCTCATCGGTCGCGAGTTCGGCAAGGAGCACCTGCCCGACGCGCCGCGCCAGTACCAGACCAAGGTCCGCAACGCGCAGGAAGCGCACGAGGCGATCCGCCCGGCGGGCAACAACTTCGTGCACCCCGGCCAGCTTGGCGCCGAGATGGGCGAGGACGAACGCCGCGTGTACGAGCTCGTGTGGCGCCGCACGATCGCGTGCCAGATGAGGGACGCACGCGGCCAGCGCACGGCCCTCGTGCTGGCGATGCCTGCCGGCAAGGCAGGCGAGGCGCGCTTCCAGGCCAACGGTCGCACCATCGAGTACCCGGGATTCCGCCTCGCGTACGTCGAGGACCTCGAGGACGCGGATGCCGAGCTTGCACAGACGGACCGCATCCTGCCGGCCGTGAAGGAAGGACAGGCAACGGACGCGAAGGCGATGGAGCCCGCCGGGCACACCACGCAGCCGCCGCCGCGCCTCACCGAGGCAGGCCTCATCAAGGAGCTGGAGGCGCGCGGCATCGGCCGACCGTCCACCTACGCGTCGATCATCGAGACGATCCTCGCGCGCGAGTACTGCTTCCGGAAGGGCACGGCGCTCGTGCCCACGTTCACGGCCTTTGCCGTCGTGGACCTCCTGCGCAACCACCTCGGCTGGCTGGTCGACTACCAGTTCACGGCCAAGATGGAGGACGACCTCGACGAGATCAGCCACGGTCGCGCGAAGCGCCTCGACTACCTCAAGCACTTCTTCCTCGGCAACGGCCGCGCCGGCCTGCGCGACACGGTCACGGACGTCGAGAAGGACATCGACCCGCGCCGCATCTGCTCGATCCCGCTCGGCACCGACGACAAGGGCGAACTGGTCGAGGTCCGCGTGGGCCGCTACGGCCCGTTCCTTTCCCGCGGCGAGCAGCGCGTGAGCGTGCCCGACGAGACGCCTCCCGACGAACTCACGCTGGAGCGCGCCATCGGCCTGCTGGCGAGCGGCGGCGACGGGCCGAAGTCGCTGGGCACCGACCCGGACACCGGACTGCCCGTCTTCCTCAAGACCGGCCGTTTCGGTCCGTACTTCCAGCTCGGCGACATGGAGCAGTTGAAGCCCGAGAAGCCGAAGATGGCCTCGCTGCTCAAGGGCATGACGCCGGAGACCGCCACCCTGGAAGAGGCGCTCGCGGTGCTGCGGTTGCCGCGCGTCGTGGGCAGCGGCAAGCACCCGCTCACCGGCGAGGAGGGTGACATCACCGCGCAGAACGGCCGCTTCGGCCCGTTCCTCAAGTGGGCCGGCGACACGCGCAGCATCCCTGGGGAGCACACGCCCCTCACCATCGACCTCGCGACGGCCATCGCGCTGTTCTCGCAGCCCAAGACCGGCGGCAGGGGCCGGCAGGCCGCGCCCGCCAAGGTCATCAAGGAGATGGGCGACCACCCGAAGAGCAAGGCGCCGGTGAAGGTGCTGGAGGGTCGCTACGGCCCGTACGTGACCGACGGGACGACCAATGCCTCGCTGCCGAAGGGCGAGGACCCGGTGACGCTGTCGATGGACCGCGCCGTCGAGCTGCTCGAGGCGCGCGCCGCCCGCGGCCCCGCCAAGGGCAAGCGCCGCCGCAAGTCCGGCAGCCGCGGCTGAGCGATCCTCGCGCTGCGCACCCCGGACGCTTGGCGGCGACCATGGCGCGGCCCACAATGGTCGCCCCATGAACGCCGTCGACCCGGGCCTGGACCTGTTCGCCGAGATCGATCGCCTGCGCAAGGAGCGCAAGGCCCTGATCCTGGCCCACTACTACCAGGACGCGGACATCCAGGACCTCGCCGACCACCTCGGCGACTCCCTCGAGCTCGCCAAGCGCGCGCGCGACGCGAAGGACGCGGAGGTCATCCTGTTCTGCGGCGTCCACTTCATGGCCGAGACGGCCAAGATCGTGAACCCGTCGAAGATCGTGGTGATCCCCGACCTGGAGGCCGGCTGCTCGCTCGCGGACGCCTGCCCGGCGGACAAGCTGCGCGCCTGGAAGCAGCAGCACCCCGACCACTACGTGGTCATGTACATCAACTGCTCGGCGGCGACGAAGGCGGAGAGCGACATCATCTGCACCTCCTCCAACGCCGAGAAGATCATCCGCTCGGTGCCCGAGGGGAGGCCCATCCTGTTCGGGCCCGACAAGAACCTCGGCGCATACCTGATCAAGAAGACCGGCAGGCAGATGGACCTTTGGCCGGGCACCTGCATGGTCCACGAGAGCTTCAGCGAGCGGAAGATCCTGGAGCTGAAGGCGCGGCACCCGGACGCCAAGTTCATCGCCCATCCCGAGTGCGAGGACCACGTGCTGCGCCTCGCGGACTACGTGGGCTCCACCAGCAAGCTGCTGGAGTACGTGAAGACCGACTCGGCCAGCAAGTACATCGTCGGTACCGAGACGGGCATCCTGCACACGATGCACGTGGCGGCGCCGCACAAGGAACTGATCCCGGTTCCCTACGAGGACCGCACGGCAGCCTGCCAGGGCTGCAACCAGTGCCCGCACATGAAGCTGAACACGATCGAGAAGATCTACCTGGCGCTGCGGGACCTGAAGCCGCGCATCGAGATGGAGGAAGGCCTCCGCCGGCGTGCGCTGCTGCCCCTCGAACGGATGCTCGCGATCAGCTGACCTGCGACCGGGCCCCTGCGCCAACTGACACGTGCAGTCCCGCGCGCGACCGGGCAACATGCTCGGCCTGCAACGATGTCCGACGCCACGCTGACTCCCATGCCCACCAACCCCCTGGCCAGCGAGCTGGAGGGGGGACGACGCACGCAGCCATGCAGCCTCGTGATCTTCGGCGCGAGCGGTGACCTCACGAAGCGCAAGCTGGTGCCGGCACTGATGGGTCTCGCCAAGGACGGCTTGCTGCCAAACGCCTTCAGCGTGGTGGGGTTCGCGCGCAGGCCGTGGGGCGACGACGAGTTCCGCGCCGAGTTGCGCGACGGTGTGGCGCAGTTCGGCCGCTCGGAGACGGTGGCGAGCTTCGACCGCCGCGCCGACGCGTTCTCCTACCACCAGGCCAATTTCGCGGACCCGGCAGGCTACCTCTCGCTGCGCCAGAAGCTCGACGAGCTCGATCGCGTGCGCGGCACGCGCGGCAACCGCATCTTCTACCTGGCGACGCCGCCCAGCGCGTACAGCGACATCCTGCAGCAGCTCGCGGCCACGGGCCTGTCGCGCGAGCAGCGCGGCCGCTTCAGCCGGGTGATCGTCGAGAAGCCGTTCGGTCACGACCTCGATACCGCCGTGGCCCTCAACGAACAGGTGCGCGCCGGCTTCAGCGAGCGGCAGGTGTTCCGCATCGACCACTACCTCGGCAAGGAGACGGTCCAGAACATCCTGGCGCTGCGCTTCGCCAACGGCATCTTCGAGCCGCTCTGGAACGAGAAGTACGTCGACCACGTGCAGATCACGGTGGCCGAGTCGATCGGCGTGGGCTCGCGCGGCGGCTACTTCGAGGAGTCGGGCATCCTGCGCGACATGATCCAGAACCACCTGCTGCAGGTGCTCACCCTCGTGGCCATGGAGCCACCGGCGACCCTGACGGCGGATGCCGTGCGCGACGAGAAGGTGAAGGTGCTGAAGTCGATCCGCACCTTCGAGCCCGGCGAGGTGCCAGGCGCGACCCTGCGCGCCCGCTACACCGCGGGCCTGTGCGCCGGCGAGGAGGTGAAGGGCTACCTGCAGGAAGAAGGCGTCCCTGCGGACTCGCGCACCGAGACCTTTGCCGCGGTGAAGCTGCAGGTGCACAACTGGCGCTGGGCCGGCACGCCGTTCTTCCTGCGCGCGGGCAAGCGGTTGCCGCGGCGCGTGACCGAGGTGGCCATCCACTTCAAGAAGCCGCCGCACGCGCTGTTCGACAACGGCCGCGATCCCAACCCGAACATCCTGCTGCTGCGCATCCAGCCCGACGAGGGCGTGTCGCTGCGCTTCGGCTCCAAGGTGCCCGGGCCCGACCTCCGCATCCGCGACGTGCGCATGGACTTCCGCTACGGCACCGCATTCGGCGGCGAGACCTCCGACGCCTACGAGCGACTGCTGCTCGATGCGATGGCCGGCGACGGCACGCTGTTCGCGCGCCGCGACGAGGTCGAGGAGGCATGGCGCATCGTCGACTCGATCCATCGCGGCTGGCACACGGGATCGACGCCGCTGTTCGAACACGCGGCAGGCACGTGGGGTCCCGAGGAAGCGGACTTCATGCTGGGATCGGGACGGACCTGGAGAAAGCCGTGACCCTGCTGCGCACACCTCCTGCGACGGTGGCGCTCAAGCAGGTCCCCGATGCACTGCGGCGCCTGTGGCGCCAGTGCACCGAGGGAACGCCCGACGGCAACGTCACGCGCGCCCTCACCGTGAACCTCGTGGCAGTGACGGATGCCGCGGGCGAACAGGAGCTGCTGCGCACGCTCGAACAGGCACGCAGGCGCATGCCGTGTCGCCTCTTCCTCGTGCGCATCGGCACCGACGGCGACCCGCGCATGGCCACCGTGAGCGCAGAGGCGCGCGGCTTCAACCGTGCGATCGTGCTGGAGCAGATCGAGCTGTGTGCCGGCGACTCGGACTTCCGCAGCCTTGCTTCGGCGGTGCGGCCCCTGCTGGTGGACGACATCCAGACGCACCTCTACTGGTCCTGTGCGTTCCCCCAGCAGACCAGCGGCTTCGACCAGCTCGCGCAGCTCTCGGACCACGTGGTCGTCGACTCCGCGCACTTCGAGCGCCCCGAGGTCGACCTGCGCCAGCTCGACGCGCGTCGCCGCCGCGGCATGCGCATCACCGACCTCAACTGGCTGCGCCTGCGGCCCTGGCGCCGCGCGCTCGCCGAGGCCTTCGAACTGTTCCCGTGGACGGGCAGGAACCGCGGCGCGGTGTCGATCCGCCACGGCGCGGGCATCGGCGGGCAGGCCGGGGCGCTGCTCCTCGCGCACTGGCTCGAGGACCGACTCGGTGCAACCGTGGCGCTCGACCAGTCCGGCCTCGCCAAGATCCCGTACGCACTCGAGTTCCACCAGGACGACGTCGACCTCCGCGCCGAGGTGAAGGACGCGCACATCGAGGTGCAGGTCTCCACCGATGCCTCGTGCTACCTGCCGTTCTCGGTGCCTGCCTCGCGCGGCAGGCAGGGCGACCTGCTGGCCGCCGCCATCGACCTCGCCTGAGTTTGGGCATGCGCCGCGGCAGAGGGGCCGCGTATGGTGCCGCCATGCGAACGGCACTCCTGTCCCTTTCGTTGCTCTCCCTTGCTGCATGCGCCGTCGATCGCACCTACACGAGCGCGGTGCTGCAGCCGGTCGTGACGCAGGTGATCGCGCCGGCCGACCTGAAGCTCGATGCCATTGCCTTCGAGCTGCCGCGCGGCGACGGCGTGATCCGCGGCAACCTGATCCCGGCCAAGGGAACGGTGCACGGCACGGTGGTCCTCTGCCCGCGGTCCGGCGCCAACGCGTCGATGCTGCACCCCGTGTGGAGCTTCCTGCACGAAGCAGGCTTCCACGTGGTCACCTTCGACTGGCGCGGCACCGGCAACAGCAGCGGCACGGTGGGCATGGGCGTGATGAGCGGCGACCTCGATGCCGTGCTCTCTTGGGTGCGCGACCGCAGCGAAGTGGACCGCTCGCGCATCGCCCTCTACGGGATGGGCATCGGCAGCACGATCGCCATCAAGGTGGCCGCGAGTGAGAAGGTCGCGGCCGTCGTGGCCGATGGTGTCGTGAGCCCACTTGCCGCCGTGAAGCAGGAGGCCTCGCGCCAGCGCGGCCGCACGATCGGCAGCATCGAGGCCGGCTTCCTCGAGTTCTCGCACGTTCCCGACGGCATGGAGCCCGAGGACAACGTCGATGGCGTGCGCGCCCCGCTGCTGCTGCTCGCCGGCAGCGCGATGGACCTGGAGGAACTGCGCGCCACCATGCGCACGCACATTGCCGCACGTGATTCGCACTCGCTGGCCGTGATGAACGGCACCGGCTCGGGCCCGCACGGGCTCTGGACGCACGGCGCCCAGTACCGCGAGGCCGTGAGCTCCTTCCTGCGCGACGCGTTCGCCGGCACGCCCCAGCACATGGACGTTTCGTGGACCCGCGCAACCGACGGCGGCGACTCGGGCTGTATGAGGCCAAGGTCGCCCGCAAGGGTGAAACAGGCTCTCCATGGGCCGTGCGCGTGGCCGCCGTCGAGGCAGACGGCACCGTGACCACGCGCGACGTCTGGCTGGAGGCCGCCGCCACGAGCACCCGGATCAAGGTGAAGTCCGAGCCGGGCGCCATGGGCGCGATGCGCTTCGGCTCCGTCACGAAGGCCGAGGATGGATCCTGGCAGCCGAGCGCCGACGCGCTGGCAGAGGCTGCCGTCACCTGGGACCGCCTGCGCGGGGACTGGGACACGGTGGTGAACGGCGCCCCGGATGCCGAGCAGGCACGCGCGATCGCTGCCCGCATGACCGAGGCCGTCGGCACGAAGCCGCTGCACCCGGTGCTGGCTGCTCAGTGCGCTCCGGCCATGGCCGCCATCGGCACGGCGCTGGCCAGGTCCGCCGCCGCTGCGGATCGCGAGGCTGCCGTGGCGTGGCTCGAGCGCGCACTCGCGGCCAGGCCTGCGCAGCCCAAGCTGCACTGGTGGGTGGATCGCAGCCGCGTGACCGCTGGCTTCCGCTGGGAAGACGAACTGCGCGAGGCAGCGAAGACGCTGGAGCAGCTGCGCGCGCCCAAGTGAGCGGGTGCGCTGCCCTCAGCGCACCACGACGTCGATCCAGACGAGGCGGTGGTCGCTGACCTCGACCAGCTTTGCACCCGGCTGGCCTGAAGCGGGCCAGAACACGGCGCTGCCGAGCAGTTCCAGCGAGCGAGAGGGCAGCGCGTAGTCGACGCGCAGGTTGCCCGGTCCCTTGCCGACCTCGTCGTCGAAGTCGGCCGTGTCGAGCAGCGGATCGCCCTGGTGGCCCGCATTCGCACCCCACTGCTGCTTCGCGACCACGTCGCCGCCCTTGGATCGCGGCTGCGGGTCGTTGACGCGCGGGTGGGCCAGGAGCGACAGCATGGCCTCGCGGCGCGCATCGCCGTCCGCAGGGTCACAGTTGAGGTCGCCGAGGACGACGAAGTGGGCCGCGGGATCGAGCCCGCCGGTTGCACCCTTGTCGTCGACGATCCAGTCGCCGGACCCCGGCGTCAGGTAGTCGACCCAGAAACGGATCTCGTCGTGGTTGCGCCTCCCGTTGCGGTCCTCGGGCCCGTCGAATGCAGGCGGCGTGGGATGGCTGCACAACGCGTGCACGACCATGCCTGCGGCATTGAGCTGGATGGGCACGTCCCAGTGGCTCTTCGAGGACAACCGCATGGCAGCCGCGGCCTCGGGGCTCACGAAGTCGCGCGGCAACATCGAGCCCGGCATCGCGTCCCACCGCAGATCGCGGAAGGTGCGGATGCGGTCCTCGAGCACGGGAAAACGCGAGAACAGCGCCATCGCGTACTGACCCTCGAACCGCCCGAAGCCGTGAGCGTCGGCCGGGCCATCGGCCTTCCCGTCGCGGTCGAGGTCGTGACCACTCGGCACGCCCGTGTTGGACGACTCGAAGACGACGTGGCGGAAGGGCCGATCGGCTGCCTCGCCGTCCGAGCCGCGGTTCAGGTACAGGTCCATGAACAGCCTTGCTGCCTCGGCGCCTGCATCGCGATCGATCTCGCACAGCAACAGCACGTCCACCTGGTTGCGGTTCACGATCTCGGCAACCTGACGTGCATGGGTCGACTTGCCGGTGCGCAGTTCCTCCAGCAGCTTGCCGGGTGCATCGCGGTTCATCGCGGCATTGAAGGTCGCGAAGCGCACCGCAGGCACCGGCTCGCGGGCGTCCCTGCGATCCAGCAGGACGACGGAAAGGGGGACGGCGAGCACGAGACAGGCGGCGGACCACAACTGCGGCGACTTCATGCGCCCCCATCCTCGGCCGTGCGGACGGCACTTTCCATCGTGCTGGGACCCGGGGTCCCGAGGGTTCGATCGCGCGGCGAACGGAACAGTGCTGCAGCATCGCTGAACCGGGTCTCCGGGCCGATCGCCACCACCACGTCGCCTGCCTCGAGCACCGTTTCGGGCGTCACGACCGGCAGGTTGCGGTTGTCGCGCCGCACGGCCACGACGCTCCAGCCGGTGCGCCTGCGCACACCCACGCGGGCGAGGTCCTTGCCAACGACCTCGCAGTCCTCTGCAACCCGCAGGACCTCGATGCCCACCCCCGGCACGAACTCGGCGATGCGCGTGGCATCAGGCCGGGCGACGGGCGCAGCACGCGCGATGCTGCCGGCGTCCTCGCGCACCTGGTGGACGATCTGGCCGATCTCGTCGTTGCCCACCAGGAACCGGCGGAGGACGCGCACCAGCACCTCGACCGACGCCTCGAGTTCCTGCGGCACCACCTCGGTTGCGCCTGCACGCACGAGCACCGGCGTCTCGACGATGTACGACGCGCGCGCCAGCACGTGCACGTGCGGGGCATGCCTGCGCACCAGCTGTGCGATGCGCACGGCGGCACCCGGGTCGTTGACCGCGATCACCACCAGCTGCGCGCGCTCGAGGCCGAGCGACCGCAGGGTGCCGATGCGGGTCGCGTCACCCATCTCGATGGGGACGCCTGCAGCCCGCTCCTTGCGGACCGTGGCGGCATTCTGCTCCACGGCCACCACCGGGAGACCGAGCTTGCACATCGCCTGCACGAGCGTCCTGCCCGTCGGCCCGTAGCCGACGACGATCGCATGGTCTGCACGCTCGCCGCCGGGTTCCGCGGGCTCCTCCGCAGCCACCGTGCGCGCCCCGATCAGGATGCGCCGTCCCAGCGCGGCCAGGAGCGGCGTCGATGCGATGCTGAGCACGGCCACCACGACGAACACGCGCTCGGCGTCGGAGGGAAGCAGGTCGCTGCGGAGCCCGACCTGCACCAGCACGAACGAGAACTCGCCGACCTGCGCGAGCGTGAGTCCGGCGCGCCAGCTGACCCAGCGAGGCTGTCCCATCAGGGCGCCGGCACCGACCACGACCAGGCACTTGAGGGCCATGGCCCCCACGAGCGCGATGCCCACGATGACCGGCTCACTGGCGATGATGCGCCAGTCGAAGAGCATGCCGATGGAGACGAAGAACAGGCTCGCGAGCGCATCGCGCACCGGCTCCACCTCGGCCATGGCCTGGCTGTTGTAGTCGGTTTCGGCGATCAGCAGGCCGGCGAGGAACGCGCCCAGTGCGAGCGACATCCCCAGCGCAGCCGTGACGGCCGAGAAGCCGAGACAGATGGCAGCGAGCGTCAGCACGAACAGTTCCCGGCTGCGCATCCTGCACACGAATCCCAGCAGCGGCGACATGGCCTTCCTGCCCAACCAGAGCAGCACGGCGAGGATCACCAGGTTGCGCATGCTCGCGAGGAACCCGTTGCCCGGTTCCGTTGCTTCACCTGCTGCAACATGGTTCGCGAGGAGCGGGATCAGCAGCATCATCGGCACGACTGCCAGGTCCTGTGCGAGGGCGATGCCCATCGACAGCCTGCCGTGTGGCGCGGCGAACTCGCCGTGGTCCGTGAGCACCTTGGCGATGACGGCGGTGCTCGACAGGCTCAGCAGGAACCCGAGGAAGACGGACTGGTTCCACGGCATGCCGAACGCCATCGCGATCCCTGCACCGAGGGCAATCGTGCCGCCGAGCTGCACGCCGCCGCCGATGAGGATGACGCGGCGCAAACGGGCGAGGTGCGCAAGCGGCAGTTCCATGCCCACGGCGAAGAGCAACATGACGACGCCGACCTCAGCGAGGCCGTGCACGAGGTCCAGGTGCTCGACGAAGCCGAGGCTGAACGGGCCGACGATCGCTCCCGCGCAGAGGAACCCGACGATGGGAGGCAGGCGCAGCCAGTGGAACGCCGCGCCCACGACGACGCAGAGCGCGAACAGCAGCGCGAGTTCCAGCAGGATGGGTTCCATCGGTCAGGTTGTGTATTCGGTGTCGTGGACACGGACAAACACGGAGTCCTACGTGCCTCCCGCGATCGCAGGACTCCGGGTTCCGGTGGGGCATGCGCGCAACGACGCCATGGCAAGGCGCCTTCGCACTCGTGCTGCACGGCGCACAACCGCGGACTCCTGCGTCGGAAGTCCCTACGAACCTGCTACTTGTGGCCACTGGGCAAGACTGTTCCCTGCGTTAGCTTGCCACCTCCCTGCAGAAGAGCAGGATCGATCCACCCCCCAACGGAGAGCAACCTTGTTCCGCAACCTCTTTGCCGCCGCAGCCATTGCGGCCTTCTCTGGTGCAAGTCTCATGGCGCAATGCCCATGGAACACGCACCCCATCACGTTCGTTGACAACACCGGCACCCCGGCGCCGATTGCGGCGGGCTACGCGCAGTTCCCCAACGGCGCAGCCTACATGAAGCTCGCGTCGACGATGCCGAGCGGCACGTATTACGTGCAGGCCAACGACCACAACCCCAACATCCTCAACTCGAGGATCATGTCGCTCGACTTCCTGGTCGATCGCATCTTCGACGTGACGAACACCGGCGGCGTGATCACGATCACCCGCAACGTGCTCTCGACGGGCACCAACCTCGACCCGATCATCCGCCTCGCGGACGGCAACGACATCATCCCGCTGTGCCCACTGGGCACGCCGGACGTCACCACGGGCGCTCCTGCCTGCGAGTACAAGGTGTTCATCTCGGAGTGCTACCGCAACTTCGACCCGATCAACTTCCCCTACGGAAACCCGCTCGGCCCGACCAACATCAACCAGACGACCAACACCTGCTGTGTTGCCTCGTTCGGCTTCATGCAGATCGGCGCCGGCACGCCTGCCACGGTCTCCGGCACGGTGTTCCTCGACAGCAACAGCAACGGCGTCCGTGACGCCGGTGAGCCCGGCGTCCCCGGATGCGTCGTCGAGCTGACCTACCTGAAGACCAGCGCGAACACCTCGCAGACCACCGACCTCAACGGCGACTACACGTTCAGCAACGTGGTGGGCGGCGACTATTCGATCGCGCTCCTCGGCGGCGCTGCCACGACGACGCCCTCGACGCTGAACATCACCATCTGCGGCTGCGCCCCTGCCGTCGTCAACTTCGGCAAGGCCCCGCCCACGCAGAACTGCAACGGCCGCACGCCCGGCTTCTGGTCGAACAAGAACGGCAAGCGGATCATCGAGAACCTGAACCTGCTGCCCGAGCTCGTCACCCTCAACGTGGTCGATGCCACCGGCGCCCGGTTCACCTCGACCAACTACAACGCGTACCGTGACTGGCTGCGTGGTGGCAATGCCGTCAACATGGCCTACCAGCTGTCGCGTCACCTCGCGGCCATGCACTTCAACATCCGCTCCGGCGGTGTGTCGGCCTCGTGCATGATCAACGACCCGCAGCTCGGCATGCGCACGATCGGCTCGGTCGTGGCCGATGCCATCCTGAGCCTCCTCAGCGACCCCTACACGCCGTCGGGTCACCCCCAGCGCAACTACCAGGAGGAGCTGAAGAACGCCCTCGATCGCGCCAACAACAACCTGACCTGGATGTGATCCGGTAGGTTGTCGACCTGAGCGGCCCGGCTCGCCTCGCGGTGAGCCGGGCCGCCTCGTTTTCCGGGGTCGAGACCTCGCGGGTGCGGCCGTGCCGCACGGTGAGTAGGATCCCTCGCCGCATGTCCCTGCGCCGCGAAGGCCCCGTCACCGAACGACTCCTCACGCGGATCCGCAACCACGCCGGTGCGGATCCGGCTGCCGCGGGGCCGATGGATGGCCCCATCGTCGCGCACTCCCCCATGACGCGCCGTCAGGCCGTCGCCATCCTGGAGTCCGCCTTCCAGTCGCGCCTGCAGGACCTGCTGTCGCGCGAGCTGAAGGACAAGGGCATCAGCTACTACACGATCGGTTCCTCGGGCCACGAAGCCAACGCGATCCCGGGCGCACTGCTGCGCACGACCGACACGGCTTTCCTCCACTACCGCAGCGGCGCGTTCATGGCTGCGCGGCTGCGCCAGGCCCGCGGCGAGACGCCCTTCTTCGACGCCATGCTGTCGTTCTGCGCCTCGGCGGAGGACCCGGTGAGCGGCGGCAGGCACAAGGTGCTGGGCAGCCACACGACCTTCGTGCCGCCGCAGACCTCGACCATCGCGAGCCACCTGCCCAAGGCCGTGGGCTACGCCATGGCCCTGTCGCGCATGGAGCGACTCGGCCTGCCCGCACAGGTGCCCCACGACAGCGTCGTCTACTGCAGCTTCGGCGACGCCTCGATGAACCATGCGACGGCCCAGGCCGGCTTCCACGCCGCCGGCGCAGCCACCCTGCACAGCCAGCCGTGCCCGATCGTGTTCGCCTGCGAGGACAACGGGATCGGCATCTCGGTGCGCACACCCGACACCTACGTCGCGCGCATGATGGCGGAGCGCTGCGGCATCGAGTACTTCGCTGCCGACAGCCAGGACTACCCCGGCGTGTGGGCGCAGGCGCTCGCAGCCATCGAGTTCGCGCGCACGCGGCGCCGCCCGGTGTTCCTGCACACCAAGACCGTGCGCCTCATGGGGCACGCCGGCAGCGACGTGGAGTCGAACTACCGCACGCTCGAGGACATCGAGCGCAACGAGGAACGCGACCCGCTGATCGGCTTCTGCGACCTGGTGCTGCGCTGCGGCGCGCTGACGGTCGAGCAGATGCTCGCGCTGTACCACGACACCGACGAGCGGCTGCGGCGTGCGGCCACCGAGGCCGCGGCGCGCCCCAAGCTCACCACCGTGGCAAAGGTCGTCGAGCCGCTGCAGCTGCCGAAGGCAGCGGACCTGCAGCCGCTGGTGGCCCCGCACGAGGAGCGGTTGCGCGTGTTCGGCGGCAAGCTGCCCGAGGACGACACGCGTCCGCGCCACCTCGCGTTCCGCATCCCGCAGGTGCTCACCGACCTGTTCGCGGCGCGGCCCAACACGTTCCTGTTCGGCGAGGACGTGGCGAAGAAGGGCGGCGTCTACAACGCCACGACCGGCCTGTTCGACACCTTCGGCGCCGGCCGCGTGTTCAACACCATCCTCGACGAGACCACGATCCTCGGCCTCGCACAGGGCATGGCGCAGGCAGGCTGCCTGCCCTTCCCCGAGATCCAGTACCTCGCCTACCTGCACAACGCGCTCGACCAGATCCGCGGCGAGGCGGCCTCGCTGCAGTTCTTCAGCAACGGCAAGTGCGCCAACCCGATGGTCGTGCGCATCGCAGGCCTCGCCTACCAGAAGGGCTTCGGCGGCCACTTCCACAACGACAACTCCGTGGGTGCGCTGCTCGACATCCCCGGCATCGTGCTGGGCGTTCCTGCGCGCGGCGACGATGCGGTGACCATGCTGCGCACGATGGCTGCCGCAGCAGCACAGCACGGCAAGGTGTGCGTGTTCCTCGAACCCATCGCGCTCTACATGCAGAAGGACCTGCACGCGGCCAACGACGGGTTGTGGCAGGCCGCCTACCCGCCGCCCGACCAGCTCATGCCGTTCGGTGAGGGCCGCGCGTACGAGGCAACCGATCGCGACAGCATGGTGATCGTCACCTACGGCAACGGCCTGTGGATGAGCCTGCGCGTGCAGAAGCGGTTGCGCGACCAGGGCATCCACGCACGCGTGTTCGACCTGCGCTGGCTCATGCCGCTGCCCGTCGAGCAGGTGAAGGAGCACGTGCGCGCGACCGGACGCTGCCTCGTGGTCGACGAGTGCCGTGCCAACGCCGGCGGGCCGAGTCCGCTGCTGCTCACCGAACTCTGCCAGGACCCCGCGCTGCGCGGAGCGGTGCTGCGCCGCGTCGCCGCCACCGACAGCTACGTGCCGCTGGCAGCAGCCGCGAACCTCGTGCTGGTGCAGGAACACCACATCCACGATGCGGCGGTCGCGCTCAGCCGCGAGCCGCTGGCCATGGAGGTCGCCCGATGAGCAAGCCCACTGCCGTGCTGTTCTGCCCCGGACGCGGCTCCTACGGCAAGGAGGAGCTGGGCACGATCGCGCGGCTGCTGCAGCCCGGTCCCGTTGCCGACGCACTCGACCAGAGCGATGCGTGGCGCCGATCGCAGTCGATGCCGACGATCCGCGAACTCGATGCGGCGACGCAGTTCCGGCCGGGCCTGCACCTGAACGGCGAGCACGCGGCCGAACTCATCTACTTCGCCACGATGGCGCAGCTCGCGCACCTGCACGAGCGGTACCGCATCGTCGCCGTCGCCGGCAACTCGCTCGGCTGGTACACGGCGCTGCCCGCGAGCGGCGCCCTCGACCCGGCGAACGGCTGGCGCCTCGTGGCCACCATGGCGGCCCTGCAGAAGCAGGCAGCGGGCGGACAACTGCTCACGACCACCGTGGGTGACGACTGGCAGCCCGACGCGGCACTCACCGCAGGCGTCGACCGCGCCCTCGCCGAGGTCAACGCACGCGGGGCGGAACACTTCGTCGCGCGCTCGATCCGCCTGGGCGGCCACGAGGTGCTCGCGGGCAGCGAGCAGGGCATCGTTGCGCTGCTCAGCGCGCTGCCGAAGGTGAAGGTGGGCGAACGCGAGTTCCCCTTCCGCCTCGCCGGCCACGGACCGTTCCACACGCAGCTCTGTGCAGGCGTGTCGCAGCAGGCCGTGGCCACGCTCGCCGACCTGCCCGTGGGCATGCCCGCCGTCCACCTGATCGACGGCTTCGGCACCGTCCACTCGCCATGGTCCGCCGACCCGCGCGAGCTGCTCTCGTACACGACCACCGCACAGGTCACCGAGACCTACGACTTCAGCGCCGCCGTCCGCACGGCCATGCGCGAGTTCCAGCCCGACGTGCTGCTGTGCGCCGGGCCGGGCAGCAGCCTGCGCGCCCCGCTGGGGCACATGGTGCTGCGCGAGGGCTGGCGCGGCATCCGCACGCGGCAGGCGCTGTTCGACTCCGGAGTCGTGGCCACGTGAGGCGCGCATGAAGCAGAAGGTCTTCCAGTTGCTGGAGCCCGCCGAGGAAGCCGGCTGGACGGGCAAGCTGGTGGAGTTCGGGCTCATCGGCCTCGTGCTCGCCAACGTGCTGGGCGTGGTGCTCGAGACCGTGCCGGAGATCGGCACGTCGAATGCCGCCTTCCTCGAGCACCTCGAGGAGGTGTCCCTCCTCGTGTTCACGGTCGAGTACCTGCTCAGGCTCTGGTCCTGCACGTGCATGACCGCCTACCGCGAGCCGATCCGCGGCAGGCTTCGCTTTGCCGTCCAGCCGATGAGCCTCATCGACCTGATGGCGATCTCGCCCTTGCTGCTCTACGGATTCGACATCGACCTGCGCGCACTGCGCGCCGTGCGGATGATCCGCCTGCTGCGGCTCCTCAAGCTCGCCCGCTACTTCGACGGGCTCTACGTGCTGGGCCGCGTGGTCAAGGAAAAGGGACCCGAACTGGTGTCGATCCTGTTCGTGATGTTCCTCGTGCTGGTCGTGGCATCGACCTTCATGTACCGGCTGGAGAACGGGGTGAACCCCGCGTTCAGCAGCATCCCTGCCGCCATGTGGTGGGGCGTGGCGACGCTCACCACGATCGGCTACGGCGACATCGTGCCCATCACACCGGCCGGCAAGGTCTTCGGCGCCTTCATCGCCGTGCTCGGCATCGGCATGTTCGCCATCCCTGCCGGCCTGCTGGGCTCCGCGTTCGCCCATGAACTCAACGAACGCCGCGACGCGAAGCGTCGCCAGCACGAGCAGCGGCAGGGTCAGGGACCCCAGCCGCGCTGATCGGCGTTCAGGGCGCGAACACGGCGCGAGCCACCACTTCGGCGAGGTTGCCGAGGAACGGCCAGGCCACGGTCTCGTAGGCGTAGCTGTCGTCGTTCATCACGCCATCGGGGTTGGTGTAGATGGCTGCTGCCAGCGCAAAGCCGCGGCCGGTACGCGTGTCCTCGATCCACGTGTTCTCGATCGAGCTGCCATAGGCGCAGCCCACCTTCGAATAGACGCGCAGGTACTGCACGGGGACGACCTTGGCGAGGCCGGGCAGCACGAACTTCACGTACTCGTCCGTGTACTTCTTCGGGTCGTAGACGGGATTGCGCGACTCGCGCGGGTACTCGCTCATCGCCTGCAGCAGGAATCGGCGCTGCTCGATCGACAGTCCCGGGAACCCGCGCTTGCCGGTGTCGACCTCGGGCCGCACGACCTCGATGAGCATGTCCTGCAGGTCCTGCAGCAGCACGGCGTTCTTGGTCTCGAACGACAGCGGCCCATCGACCTTCTTGCCGCCCTCCATGCGCGCCGTGCCCATGGCGAGTCCCGTCCAGCCGTCGTTGCGCAGCGCGAGCGTGCTGTCCGGGTGTTCGATGCGCAGCTCTGCCGTGCCGTCGCGAAGCACCACCGGCCGCGACTGCAGCTGCTCGGCGGCGGGACGCGCCTCCGACAGCCGGTGGTGGATGCGCACCGACTCGAAACCGGCTTCCCACATCACCTCGTTGAGGCGACGGTGTCCCACCAGCTCGTACAGGTGGTTGAAGCAGGGATTGTCGCTGACGAGGAAGACGCGGCGGATGCAGTGGCCCACGGTGAGCAGGCCGCCGTCCACGTTGGTGGGATCCTTGTCGACGAGCACGTCCTTGGCGAAGCGCGGCTCGATGGCGAGCGCAGTGCCGAGGCCCCACGCGCTGCCCTCGCGCAGGTTGCGCGCGTTGAGCTCCAGCAGCGCGGCGATGGCGGCGCACTGCTTGACCGTGCTGGCAGGGTAGAAGTACGCGCGCGGATCGCCGTAGCTGCTGCGACGCAGCGTGATGCGGCCGTCGGGCTGCACCACCGGCTCGGCCACCAGCACCTGCAGCCGGTGCTCCTTCGCCGCCTGCAGGATCGCACCGAAGCGCCCGGGGTCGGCAGCCATCAGCGCACCGAGATCGCGCGGCGGATCTTGGGGAATCGTGGCGAGCAGGGATCCGAGCAGCAGCAGGGACAGCATGCGCGGATTGTGCCCGATGCAACTGAGGTTGGAAGCCGCGCTGGTAGCATGGGCCCGTGAGCGATCGCCGTAGACCGAAGAACTTCACCCCCGGGACCGACCAGCAGAGGGGCCGCAGCGCGGGCCCGGTGGTGGACCGCAACGCCCTGCCCACCTGCCGCCACTTCGGGACGTGCGGCGGCTGCAGCGCACTCGACCTGTCGATCGCAGACCAGCTGCAGCTCAAGGTCGACTCCATCGGCCAGCTGCTGGCGCCGTGGCTCGGCAACGTGCACGTCCAGTACGACGTGCCACCGCGCACGCCCGTGCACTTCCGCACCAAGCTGCTGTACCCGGTGCGCCCGGACTCGAAGGGGCACGCGATCCTGGGCATCTACCAGCAGAAGAGCCACGAGATCGTGCGCATCCGCGAGTGCCAGACGCAGGACGAGGCGCTCACGGCGCTGGGCCAGCGGGCCGAGGAAGTCATCCGCGCGCTGCGCCTCGTGCCCTGGGACGAGACCAAGGGCACCGGCTTCGTGCGCGCGTTCCACGCG
>JBEATZ010000022.1:0-3184 GCA_041161695.1 Planctomycetota bacterium
CGACAACCTCGTCGGGTTCAGCATCGACCTCGTCTACACCGACGCCCACAAGGACGGCTCGCTCGTCGGCCACAATGCAAGCTCGCTGGTGGCGCCGGGCCAACGCCGCACCTTCACCTACTACTGCGGCGACATCTCCTTCGACAGCGCCTCGCGCCGCATGGTGGCCCAGCCCATGGCCTTCGGCATCTGCGGCATCCGCTCGTGGGGCGATGCCATCAAGCAGGGGCCGCAGGGCCTCTTTGGCGCACTCGTGGTCGAGCCGCAGGGCTCCACGTGGACCCACCCCGTGACCGGCGCCCCGGCGCCCACGGGTTCCGCCGCCATCATCACCCACAGCACGGCTGGCGCGCTGCCCACGCGCTTCCACGAGTTCGTGGTGCTGCAGCAGAGCGGCCTGAACCTGCACCAGGACTCCATCGGCAACGCCGTGCCCGACGTGGGCGACGACCCCGAGGACGCCGGGGAGAAGGCCTACAACTACCGCACGGAACCCTTCTGGGCCCGCCTCGGCGGCGACTTCATGACGCCGGAGGAGATGAACAACGAAGACCTCTCCGACGTGCTGAAGGGCAACATCGAGACGCCGTTGTTCACGGTGCCTGCGGGCCAGCGCGTGATGTTCCGCCTCGCCAAGGTTGCGGGCCGCGCGCGCGCAGGAACCTTCACGATCCACGGCCATCGCTGGCGCGACATGTACTCCAACAACCTGTCGTCCGTGATGGGACAGCAGACCGCGAACACCGTCGGGTCCAACTGGAACCTGCTGCTGCTCGACGGAGCAGGCGGCCCGAATGCCGTCCGTGGCGACTTCCTGTTCCACGAGGTCTCGTCGCCGCAGTTCTCCCAGGGGCTCTGGGGCATCCTCCGCGTGCAGTGACGCACGCCTGAGGGCAACGCGCGCGCGGCAGGGCCCGGGGCGCCCCTCGGTGGCCGCGGCGGTGCAATCTTTGTGTCCCGCACGCAAGCCGCCGGAGCGTGTCCCGGTTGCGGCCACCCGTACGCACCCTCGGGGCGGGCGATGCCAGTGGAAGTTGTTCCGGGCAGGAACGGACGCGTGGGAGAGGCCCGGCAAAGATCCGTGGCCGCGCGGCCCCGGGGCCCCTTGCGGGATGGATTCTCCGCCCTACCTTCCGCGCTCCTTCTCAGCCCCTGTGCGTATGGACCGCCGAACCAGGCTTCGCGCGGACCCTGCCACAGCCCCTGACGACACGCACCCATGTCTCGCACCCTTTCGGTTCCCGCTGGTTCCACGTCCGCACTCCTTGCCGCGGCATTGTTCCTTGTCTCCGGCACCGCGCACGCGGCCGCGAGCGAGCGCGATCCCGGAAGTCCTGCGCGCGCCCTGCTGCCGACGCACGCTGCGTCGCCCGTCGCCCCGCCTTGCGCCGCCACGGTCGTTGCCGAGGTCGTGGCCCTCGACCAGGTGCTGGTGTGGAACAAGTTCGGCAGCCGCGATCCCTACGGGATGATCTTTGCGCTCAAACGCGACGTGGTTCCCCAGGGCAGCAGCAGCCCCAACAACACCACGCTCGTTCCCGGCCAGGTGCAGCTTCGCTCCGACCTGCGGCCGCGCCCGCTCACGCTGCGCGTGAACAAGGGCGAGTGCCTCGAGGTGCGCTTCACCAACCTGCTCGACCCCGAGCAGTGGTCTTATGAAACGCCGGCCACCCGCAGCGCGTCGTTCCACGTGAACGGCATGCCGTACCTCACCATCGCGGACGACGGCGCCAACGTCGGCAACAACCAGAGCAGCCTCGCTGCCCCCGGCCAGACCAAGATCTACACCTTCTATGCCGACCGCGAGGGCACCTATTGTGCGCTCAGCATGGGCGCGCTCGTGGGCGGCCAGGGCGACGGCGGCTCGACCGTGCACGGCCTCTTCGGGGCCGTGATCGTCGAACCGGCGGGTTCCCAGTGGCTGCACAGCACCACGGGCCTGCCGATGCGCGTGAACAACCAGATCGTGTCGGCCGACGACAAGGCGATCATTTCCGGCTTCACAGACCCCACCGACGGCGTCGAGGCCACGCCCGAGGGCAACTTCCGCGAGTTCGTGTGGATCTTCCACGACGAGGCCAAGACCGTGCACGCCAACCCGCGGCTCGACCAGGAGTTCTGGCTCCACAGCGTGCGCGATGCCTTCGGCATCAACTACGGGATCTCGGGCCTCGGCCAGATCCTGCTCGACGCCCTGTGCGCCCCGGACTGCCGCTACGAAGAAGCTTTCCTGAGTTCCTGGGCCAACGGCGACCCGGCCCTGCTGCCCCACTTCACCGATGACCCCGCCAACGTGTGGCACAGCTACCTCGGCGACAACGTGAAGATCCGCCACATCCATGCAGGCCCCGCGGAGACGCACGTCTTCCACCTGCATGCGCACCAGTGGCTCTACTCCCCCGACGACCAGAACTCGACCTACCTCGACAGCCAGGCCTGCGGCCCGGGCACGGCCTTCACGTTCGAGGTCTCCTACGCAGGTTCTGGCAACCGCAACATGTCGGTGGGCGATGCGATCTTCCACTGCCACCTGTACCCGCACTTCGCGCAGGGCATGTGGGGCCTGTGGCGCGTCCACGACGTCTTCGAGGACGGCAGCCGCCGCCTCCCGGACGGCACGCCGATCCCGCGCGTGGCCCCGATCCCCGGCAAGGCACTGCCGCCCCTGCCGTCGGCCAACCTGCCCGGCTACCCGATGTTCATCCCGGGCGTCGCCGGACGCTGGCCCGTGCAGGGTTACCCGGGCAACTTCAAGCCGGGCCACCGCCCGCCCCAGCCGCCGCTCGACATGGTCGCGGACGGCGGACTGCCGCGGCACATCATCATCGAGGGCCCCACGCAGGGCGGCCTGCTCGACAAGGCCTTCGTGCCCAACACACTGACCAACTACGTGGTGGTGCCCGAGAACGGCGACCTGCCCCAGAGCGGCTACAACTACGCCATCCTGCCGCAGGGCGGCACGCGCCTCGAGCGCAACGCCATGGCGTTCCACGCCAGCCGCACCGGCGGCACCAGCGGCATCTGGGGCTCGGTCCCCTCGAAGCGCTGGGACAGCCCGGCAACCAACCCGGTGGCCACCGACTACACCAGTTCCTCGCGGCCCACGATGCCCTTCGTCGTGAACGGCAGGCCGCCGGCCCCCGGCGCCCCGTACGCAAACCCTTGCCCCCCGGGTGCGCCCGTG
>JBEATZ010000084.1:0-30181 GCA_041161695.1 Planctomycetota bacterium
GGCCGAGGATCTGCGCCGACTCGGCGGCGCGGACCAGCGGCGAGTGCACCACCGCCACCGGGTCGACCGTCTCGAGCAGCGGCACGAGGTGGGCCACCTGGGCGCGCCCGGTGTCGCTGAGCGCCACGTCGTTGCTGCCGTGGTAACGGATCGAGGACTGGCCCACGGTCTCGCCGTGGCGGACCAGGTGCAGCCGGCGCGCGCGCATGACGCCCCATGGGACAGGGAGTACACGCTGCAAGGAAGCGTCTCCGGAAGCCGGTCCCAACTCCGCGGGTTCGCGCTTGACCCCCCGGGGCCGGTCGCTACCGTTCTCGCTCCCCAACGGGGGCCATCCCCCTGCAAGGCCCGCGTGGGGAGTTAGCTCAGTTGGTAGAGCGCGACAATGGCATTGTCGAGGTCAGGGGTTCGACTCCCCTACTCTCCACCATCCAAGAAACCCCGGTCGTCCGCGGCCGGGGTTTCTCCTTTTCCGGGGGGTGTCTCCCCCAACCGCCCGGCCCTCAGCGGGCCTTGGTCTCGTCCTTCCCGGTGACCACGAGCGTGCGCTGCGGGATGGACAGGATGAACGCGACCACCGCGCTCGCCGACATGCGCGCGTCGGCCCCGTAACCCGCGTTGTCGCGGTTCGGCTGGTAGTAGCAGGTGCCGTCCGGGCACTCGGCGAGCGTGAACCAGAAGCGGTTTGCGTCCATGAGCTTCCGGAAGCTCCCGGGATCGGCATGGGCGGCCAGGGCCGCGTACCCCATGCCCAGCACGGGCGAACCGTGGGTGTCGGGGAAGCTCTCGGGGTGCGCGCCGATCACGCGCGCGTGGGCCAGGGCGCGCTCGCGGTACACGGGTTCGGGCCACGGGCTCAGCAGGTTGGCGATGCCGGCAGCGCCCGTGCGCCCCATGTCCGCCCAGCCCTTCGGGTCGCCCACGCCGTCCCCGTACCACACGTAGCCGTTGGGGCCCGTGCCGCGGACGAGGAACGCATAGGCTGCATCGTGGCGCTCGCGGTCGATGCGGATGCCGCAGCGGTGCATGAGCGCGTAGGCGAGCGCCCCCTGGCCGGTGAGCATGGCGATCGGGCCGTAGCCCTCGAAGCCCGGGTTGTGGCCCCAGCCGCCGTGGGAGTCCATCGGCCCCTTGGGGAACGAGTGCGGGTGCGACTGCTTCGCCTTCGGGTTGAGCTGCGCCATGTCGAGGTACTGGCTCCATGCGAGGAAGTCGTGCACCTCCTGCAGTTCTGCCGGCACCCATGCGGCCTTCGTGGCGAGGAAGTACTCGCTGAGCACGATGGCCGCGGTCATGTAGTTCCAGTTGCGCAGGCCCTCGGACTCGTCGCGCCCTGCCGTGCGTTCCGCGAGGCGCCGCGCACAGCGCTCGACGCGATCCAGGTCGTCCGCGCGCCCCGTGGCGAGGAGCGCCAGCGGCGCAAAGGTGTCGTGCACCGGGTTGCCGAACGAACCGTCCTTGCGCTGGTTGGCGCGCAGCCAGGCGAGCAGGTTCTCGCGCACGCGCTTGCTCTTCGCGCAGTCGGCGGGGAAGTCCGGGCCGAAGGCATCGTGGGTACTGCCGAGTTCGAGAACGACCTCCTGCACCTCGGTGCCGCGCCGCACGGTGAGCGCGAGCCTGCCGCCGGCAGCGGGCACGGCGCAGGCATCGAGTGCCGCGGCGAACTCACCCACCGGCCCGCGGGCGCCGAACACCTTCATGCCGTAGCCGTTCTGGTGCGCCTCGGCAAAGGGCCTGCCGCCGGCGCCGGTGATCACGTCGCCGACCGCCACCTTGCCCGCGGCCGGGGTGGCGGCGAACACGTGGCGCACGACCATGGCCTTCGGCTCCGCGGCGACGAGTTCGATGCGCAGGCCGGTCGCACCGAGGTTGTAGTACCAGCCCGGCACCTCGGCATCGGGGCCCTTGTTCGCGCGTTGCTTCCACGGGTGGCCGTCCTCGTGGTAGTGGACCTGGGCGAGGAGGTTGCCGAGGGGCAGGGCGCAGGCAAGCAGGGCACCGCGTACCCACGACCGCGAGAGGGGATGCGTCATGGGCCCACGATACCGTGGCCCTTGGGCCCATGGCAGGACTCCGCGACCGGCCTAGCCTCAGGGTGCGCGGGCAGGGACCCGCGGTCCTGAACGAGGAGTACGCCATGGATGCAGCAGGTTGGTTGCGGGACCAGGTCGAGGCCGCGGTGCGCGCCCAGCGCGACGTGCGGCAGCGGATCGCGCCGCTCGTGGCAGCCGCCACGCAGCACGCGCTGCAGGCAGGGAAGGGTTCGACGGAGGTCGTCCGCGCAACGCTCGAAGGCGCCCGCACGGCGCTGCGCACCACGGATGCCGACCGGCGCGAGACCCTGTTCCAGCAGGTGGTCGAGGGCATCGCCGACGGGCTCGGCACCGCAGCCCATGCGGCGGAGCTGACCCTGCGGGAGGCGCGTGGCGACCTCGCCCGATTCGCACGCGAGGACCTCGCGGCACTCCAGCGGTCGCTGCAGGAACTGGGCAGGCAGTTCGCCGAACTGGCTGCCGACGCGCTGGCGGACGGCTCGGTGTTGGCGGCCGAGGAGGCGGCGCGGCTGCGCGAGCACGCGCAGGCGACCTGGCGCACGGTGGGGCCGCGGATGGACGCCGCGATCGCGGCCGCAGCCTCGGCGCCGGGCACGGCCGTGCGCGAGGCGCTGCAGGGAGGCTCCGTTGCCGCGCGCGGCGCAGCCTCGGCGCTCTTCACCGAACTCGGCAGGCAACTGCAGTCGCTGGGGGTGGCGCTCGGCGAGCCGCGCAAGAAGGGATGAGCCTGGCCATGGACGCACTCGGCAGGCTGCAGCGCAACGCCCGCCGTGTGGGCGAGGTGGCTGCCGTGCTGGCGAAGCACGGACTCGCCGAGGGCCTGCAGTGGCTGCACGTGGACTGGGTGCAGGACCGGTTGCGCGGCACCGACGGCCACCGCCTCCAGGGCCAGACGCTGGAAGCGCGCATCCGGCTCGCATTCACGGAGCTCGGCACCACCTTCATCAAGCTGGGGCAGGTGCTGGGCACGCGCCCCGACCTCGTGGGCACGGCGCTGGCCGACGAACTCTCGCTCCTGCACGCGCACTCCCAGCCGGACCCGCCCGAGGTGGCGGGACGCATCCTGCAGGAGGAACTCGGCCGGCCGCCCGGGGAACTGTTCGCCCGGTTCGACGAGGTCGCCTGTGCCAGCGCATCGATCGCGCAGGTGCACCGCGCGCGCCTGCACACCGGCGAGGAGGTGGCGGTCAAGGTGATGCGGCACGGCGTCCGCGAGCAGGCGCACGCCGACCTGGAGATCCTGCTGGCGATCGCGCGACTTGCCGAACGGCATGCCGACTTCCTGCGCCCCTACCAGCCGCTGCGCCTCGCCCAGCAGTTCCGGCGCACGCTGCTGCGCGAACTCGACTTCACGCACGAACGACACAACCTCGAACGGCTCGCCGGCGCATTCGCCGACGACGAGACGGTGACCTTCCCGAAGGTGCACCCATCCCTCTGCACCTCGCGCGTGCTCGTGATGGAGTACCTCGAGGGCATCCCCACCACCGATCCCGGTGCGTTGCGCGCGAGCGGCGCCGACCTCGCTGGCTTCGCACGCCGCGGCGCCAACCTCTGGCTCGCGATGATCTTCCGCGACGGCTTCTACCACGCCGATCCGCACCCCGGGAACCTGCTGCTCATGCCGGACGGCAGCGTGGGAGTGCTCGACTGCGGCATGGTGGGACGCATCGACGACGCGATGCGCGAGGACGTCGAGGCCATGCTGGTTGCTGCCGTGGAGCAGGATGCCGAGGAACTCGCTGACGTGGTGATGCGCGTTGGCACCACGCCCGCGGGCACCGACCGGCAGGCCCTGCGTGCCGACCTCGCCCGCTTCCTCGACGACCACGTCCACCTCGCACTGCGCGAACTGGACGTGGGCGCGGCCCTCGGCGACATGCTGGACATCGTGCGGCACCATCGCGTGGTGCTGCCGGCGCAACTGTCGCTGCTGCTGCGGACGTGCATCGTCCTCGAGGGGACGTCGCGCACCCTCGACCGGGACTTCAGCTTCGCGGAGCTCGCAGAACCCTTCTGCATGCAGGGCATGCGCAGCCGGTTCGCACCAGGCCCCCTGCTGCGACGGCTGCGCCGCACGACCCGGGACTGGGAACGGCTCTTCGCAGCCATGCCGCGCGACCTGCGGCTCGTTCTCGACCGGTGCAGGGAGGGCACCTTCCGCATCCAGTTCGAGCACCGCAACCTCGATGCACCCGCGAACCGGCTCACGCTCGGGATCCTCGTGGCCGCGCTGGTGATCAGCGGCGCTGCGCTCTGGACGAACGGTGCCCCGCCCCTGCTCGGCGGGTACTCGGTTCCGGGGCTCGTCTCCTACGCGCTTGCCGTGCACCTCGCCCTGCGGCTCTGGCGTTCGACGCGCCGCAGCCGGTCGCGCGACGAACGCCAGCCCTGATCAGCGGGGCCTGCCGAGTTCGCGCAGCGTGGCCACGGGCACGCGCACGGCCGTGCCCGGCCACCGGAACCAGGTGGCGTCCTCGAACACCTGCAGGTGGTTGCCGCGGATCGAGAACTGCACGGTCACGACGTTTCGGCGGAGCTCGTCGAAGTCGAAGTAGCGATCGTTGCTCACGACGAGGGCGCGATGCTCCTGCGCGTAGCCGAGGACGTGGAAGTCGGCCACATCGCCTTCCGGACAGACTGCGTACCGCGGTCGCCCGGGCGTGGTGTCGGCACAACGCGCGCGCAGCACGTCCTGCACGGCAGGCCGGCAGTGCAGGGCGGTGCCGCGGTCGATGAACACCATGACCGGCAGGTCCGGGCGCCATGCGTGGCACCAGTCGCACACGAGGTCGAGGCGCTCGAGCGCGCGCGGCACCGCGGAGGCGATCACGTTGGCGCCGTCGAGGACGATGGCGCCGGGCGCATGGGGAAGCGGGTCGGGCTGGCGCCTGCGGGGTCCGGCCATGTTTGCCTCAGCGGCGCTGGTGCTCGGGCGGCACCCAGAACGGCTCCGGCCACAGGCCCAGGGGACCAGGCACAGCCGCCTGCACGTGGCGGTTGAAGAGCATCGCAGCCAGCGGGTGCACGAGGAAGCTCACCGGCACCTCCCGGGCGACCACGGCGTTGAAGCGGCGGTTGAGTTCGGCCCGTGCCGCGTCGTCGTGCATCGTGCGCGCCTGTTCCAGCAGCATGTCGGCCTCTGCATCCGCCCAGCCCATCGCGTTGCCCGTGCCGCGCGAGTGGAACAGTTCGTAGGGGTCCACCCAGCTGCGGTGCCCCTGCATGCGCAGCAACCCGTCCCACTCGCCGCGTTCCTCTGCCTGTGCGAGCAGCGACCACTCGAGTTGCTGCACCTCGACCGCGACGCCCGCATCGCGAGCGGACGCGGCAAAGAGCTCGGCCATGCGCCTGCCGGGCTCGAAACCGGCGGGGACCAGCAGGCGGAGACGCAGCGGCTCGCCTGCGGTGAAGCCGCACGCCGCAAGCCGCTCGCGTGCCGCAACGGGATCCGGGACCGCGGCAACGGACTCGGAAGGGTAGCTGTCGCTGCCGGGCTTGAAGAACGCGAAGGCAGGTCGCGCTGCACCGCGGAACACGTCGCGCGCGATGGCCTCGCGGTCGAACAGGCCGTCGAGTGCGGCACGGACCCGTGGATCGGCAAGGGGGCCGCGCCGGCTGTTCCACAACACGAGGTAGCAGCCCAGCGCCTGGTAGTCGTAGGTGACCTTGCGGTAGTCGGCGAGCAGTTCGGGACGCCGCGCGAGCACCAGGTCTGGGTCGGGGCATGCATACCAGTCGATCCGACGCTCCACGAGGGCGCTGTGACGGGCTGCCTCGTCGGCGAGGAACAGCAGGCGGATGCCCGCGAGGTTCCAACTGCGCGGCTGTGCGCGCTTGCGCCACGACAGGACGTTGCGCACCAGTTCGAGGTCGAGGTTGCGTCGCCACGAGAGGTTGCCGGCGGCATCGGCACCCAGCATGTAGGGACCGGTGCCGGGGCCGCTCGCGCCGAGGGCCGCGAGCAGTTCGCCGAAGGCCGGTTCCGACGGGGACGCAGGCACGGGCACCGAGCGCTCGGCCGCGACCCGCGCGACTTCGCGCTCGAAGAACCGCCTCTGCACCACGATCCACGACTCCCCCACGGCCCGGGCCGAGGCGAAGTGCGGCGCACGGAGGTCCACGCGGAGCACGGGAGGGGCCGTCCCCACGATCCTCGCCTCGCGCACGAGGCCGAGGCCGTCGCGCATCGAGCCGATCGCGCTGCCCACCGCGCGCGCTGCCTGCCACGTGAACAGCACGTCGTCGGGCGTGCACGCGGTGCCGTCGCTGAACACCACGCCCTCGCGCAACTCGAAATCGATCGACAGGCCGTCGGCAGCGACCCGGTGCGAGGTGGCCAGCGCCGGGCGGAGTGCGCCGGTGGACGGGTCGGTGTCGAGCAGCGTGTCGTGGGTGAATCCCAGCACGTAGCGGCGCGCCACGCCGCCCTGCACCGTGAACGGGTTCAGGTGCTCGGGTTGCTCGGTGATGCCGCAGTAGACGTGGCCCTGCGGCAGGGTCGATGCCGGGGTGGCGGGCTGCACCACGGCCGTGTCGGCCGGTTCCGCCCGGCTCAGCTGCAGCAGCCCCAGCGCCAGAGCACACGCGCCGAGACCGAGGAGGAGGGATGTGGCGCGCATGCAGGCGACCTCAGGCAAGCGCCCTGCCGAGGGCGAGTCCGGCGGCCACTGCCGCGATGCCGAGCAGGTTGTGCGCGGCCACGTTGCCGGCCGCCTGCAGCCACTGGCCGCGCTCGAGCATCATCACGGTGTCACCCGCGAAGGTGGAGAAGGTGGTGAAGGCGCCGAGGAAGCCGCTGAACACGGCCACGGTGACCAGCGGCGGGGCGCGGTGCTGCAGCGCGCCCCACGCGAGGCCGAACAGCAGGCAGCCTGCGAGGTTGACCAACAGGATGGCCCAGGGCGATGCGATGCCGAACCAGGCGCTGCAGGCCCAGCTCGCGAGGTACCTGCACACGGCGCCCAGCGCGCCTGCCAGCCCCAGTGCCACGAGGATCGCCGCGCTCATGCGTCACTTCTTCGGGTAGGTCTTGAGCACGTGTTCCTTCCACTTCGCGTCGAAGGACTCGGGGTCGAGGTCGTAGAGCTCCTTCAACAGCTCCAACTGGCGCGCGTGCACCTGTTCGAACGGCAGCGTGCCGCCGGTGGCGGGCAGCGCCATGGTCTTGAGTCCCCTGACGAGCTTGCCGAACGCGGCCTCGTCCTGCTTGCGCAGGAAGTCGACGCGCGACCAGCTCATCAGGTGCGCTGCGTAGTCGAACTCCTTGTAGTCGTGGATGGCCAGCAGCTCTGCGGACTTCGGGAAGTGGTCGAAACCAACGCGGGCGCGGATGCGCTGTGGCCACAGGTGCTGGCGCTGCGCGTCGACCGCCTCGTCCTCGATCGAGATGTTGACGAACTTGGTGGGCACCTTGCGCGCGAAGCCGTGTGCGATGCCCTCCAGCAGCCAGCACGGGAGGTCGTAGTAGTACCCCATGTAGCCGTTGGTGAAGTTCATCGTGAGCGAGTACGCGAAGTGGCTCTGGAGCGCCAGTTCGTTGGCGTCCTCGAAGCCCTCGCGCGCGAGCGCGGCGAGCAGTTGGAAGCTCTTCTGGTGGTAGTGGCGATAGGACTTGTCTGCCTTCACGCCGCAGAAGCGGTCCATGTACCGCGAGAGATCCGACTTCTTGTCGAACAGCAGCACGAGGAACTTGTCGGGCAGGCCGAGGTACTTGCCGCTCCGCACGGCCTTGCCGTCGCCGAAGTCCGCGTCGCTCACGCCCATCATCGCGCACCAGTCGGAGTACAACTGCTCGGCGCGCTGGGCGTAGAGGTGCATGCGCAGCCAGGGATCCAGCTGGCGCGGCTTGTCCTTCACCCGGGGCAGCTTCTCCCGCAGGGTGCGCACCTCAGCCTGCAGGGACTTCTTCTCCTCGGCTTCCTCCGGCACCTTGGCGGCACGCAGGTTGGAGCCGATGCGGAAGTGCGCCGTCTCCATCCAGATCATGCGGCTGGACCCGAGCACCTTGTCGACATCCGTGGTCGACACGCCGTCGGCCCACGGGAACGGGCCATAGCCGACGATCCCTGCCGCCTTCATCGCCTGCTCCTCCCCCTCGGTGTAGGGGTCCTCGAGGGCGATGGGTTCGTCGTCCGGCTGCTGGGCTGGCAGCAGGAGCGCGGCCAGCAGGACGGCACTCAGGGCGCGCAACATGGCACCAGTGTGCCGGCGGGCAACGGCGGTGCAACCGCGGGCGGGCCGAACGCCTGTGGCCCCACCCGCAAACGAGCGCGCCCGGCCGGGGATCCCCGTCCGGGCGCGCACGCGGTCGGACCGATCACTTCGTTGCGGCGGCCGGCTTGCCTTCCGATTCGAGGCGCACCTGCGCGCGCAGTTCCTTCTCGCGCGCGCTGATCTTCTCGCGGCGCTTGCGCAACTGCTCATGGTCCTCGACCAGCTTCTTGAGCTTCGGCGACTCGGGCCCGTTCTTCTCGAGCTCCTTGTCCATGCGGACCTTGAGCTCCTGCTCGAGGGCATCGACGGTGTCGAAGTCGCTGAGCAGGGCGCGCAGCTCCTTGATGCACTTCTTGGCATCGCCCTCGTAGCAGTTCTCGAGGTAGCCGAACATCACCTCCCACAACTGCGACTGCGACTGGTCGCCGGGCAGCGGGGTGCGGTTGGAGCCGTCGGCGTTGGCGAAGAACAGGTGCGGGATCGGCTCGCCTTCCTTGCTGCGCTGGAACAGCGCATGCAGCGGGTGCTTCTCCTCGATGACGTTGGGCGGCAGCTTCACGCACCGGAACCAGTGCGTGAGCAGCACCGTCTGCTCGTTGTCGAGGCTGCGGTTGAGCAGCGCATGGTCCGAGCCCTTGCAGAGTTCGCACTCGCGCATCACGAGGAGCGGCCGCTTGTCGCCGTCGGCAACCAGCAGCCATGCCTCCTCGGGCGGCAGGGCGCGCTCGACCGTGCCGGCAACCGTGGTACCCGGCTTCGCGGGTTCCTTCGGCTCGGCAGGCTTGTGGACGGGATGCGTCCACTCGATCTCGAGCAGCTTCTTGGAGGACTTGCCGCGCCGCAGGTCCAGCGCAATGCCGCCGCCGCGACGACCTGGCGTCGCTGCTGCAGCCGCACCGGGGGCACCTCCGCCCCCGCCGCGAGCACCGGCACCGCCGGCACCACCTGCGCCGCCACCAGCACCCATTCCGTCAGCTGGAGCCCAACTGGGCCCCCGGGCACCTGCTCATCATTGCGGGGCAGCAGGCCGCGCGAGGGTCAGACCGAGCAGGGCACACAGGACCGGCAGCAACAACTTCTGCATCTTGGCCTCCGGGAAGGGGGTTGGGCCGACCATGCGGCCGACACGGGGAGAACCTTAGCCCCGCGGCACCGGATTCGGCAACCCGAACCCTGTGCGCTGTTGACGAGGGACCAGCATGGGACAACACTCCCCGGGTCCCCCTCATCCCGTACCAACCCGAGAGTCGATCGTGAGCAACTGGAACGACGCCGTCGAAGCCCTGCGTGAGCGTTTCCCCGGCACCAAGGACAGCATCCTGTTCTGCATCCACAAGCTGGAGCAGGACGCATCCCTCGGTCTGAAGGAGATGCGCGAAGAGGCCACCGAGGCCGGCATCTCGCTGGCCGGACGCTCGCTGCACTCCGCCAAGGTGCTGCTCGGGATGGGCGAACCCGTCACGCGCAAGCCGCGGGCCGCCAAAGACGAGGACGAGTCGGCCGACGAGGCTCCTGCTGCTGCCGATTCCGGTGAAGAGGCTCCCAAGAAGCGCCGCGGGCGCCCGAAGGGCTCCGGCAAGAAGGCACCCGTGGCGCGCGAGCGCGCGAGCTCGAGCGGGAACAGTTCGTTCCACTCGATCGAGAACCAGATGCTCGGCGCGATCCGCCAGATCCACGACGCCGCCGCGAAGCAGAATGCCGCGCTGGTCGCCGCCGTCGAGGAGGCGATCGCCGTCCTCCAGGCTGCCCTGAAGCAGTGAGTCCTCGCGCGCCGCGCCATCGAGCGCGGCGCAGCGTCACTTCAGGTACTCGTAGACCCACGCGCGCGCGAGGCGCACCGGATCGCTGCCGGGTCGCGGCCGCAGTTCGACGGTGAAGCTCGCCTTGCCGTCCGTGAGGCGCCTCGGCAGTTCGACCTCGAGCTCACCGCCCTCCTTCCACGGGTAGATCGAGCTGTGGTCGGGGCAGTGCAGCAGCCCTGCATACTGGCCGTCGACGAGCACGTCCGCGCGCACCACCTGTGCACCGCTGCCCATCAGGCGGTCGAGCCGGAAGCCCACGCCCACTGGTCGGGTGAGCGAGCCCTCCGCGGAACGCGCATAGCGGAAGCGCAGGTAGTCGCGCACGTGGCGGACCGTGTCGGTCACGTCCGAGGTGCCGAAGAACTGGTCGCGCAGGAAGCCGCCGCGGCGGACGTAGCCAACCCACTGCGTGTACTGCACCTGGTGCGGCGCCTCGGCCAGCGGGTCGCCGATGTCGATCTCCGCACCCGTGATGCGCGCGGCGCCCGGCTCGAGGTACAGGAAGGCGAAGAGGCGGTAGTCGGCGTTGGCCTGGTTCTGCACCCCGTGCTCGAGCACGATGCGGATGCCGTCCACGAACGCGATCGGGTCGAAGACGAACGCCGAACCCATCATCCGGGTGACGGACATCTGGCCCGGCTGCGGCAGTGCGAGCGGCAGCGGCCCGGTCTGGAAGGACGTGTCCCCCACGAACGGCAGGTCGGACGGGCTCAGGTACCACCCCCACCGGCCGATGGCGGTCTCGCTCGCGTCGAAGGTGTGGTCGTCGCCGCGGTTGCCGTTGATGCGCACGCAGACGTCACCCTCGAGGTGGGTCGTCGACTGGTTGGGGATGCGTCCCGTGGTGTCCATCACGTCCTCGAGCCCGAGGAACCGCAGCACGCCGCGGCTGTTCCGGTACTCGGGGCCCTGGAACGCCACGCCGGTCTGCGTGGTCTCGGCACGGTGCCACGCCGTGAAGTGGCCCCAGGGCGCCGGGTGCGCGCCCGGCTCGAGGCAGTAGGTGACCGCCATCGACACGGGCCATGCGTTGTCGTTGACGAACTCCAGCGTGGCGCCCTGCGCGAAGTGCATCGGGTACCAGTTCTGGATCTTCCGGTCGCCGTCGTTGCCCATCAGCATCGTCGCGACCGGGAAGCGGAGCGGCGGCGCCACGAGCGCGCCGAGCAGGCGCAGCGGGATGTCGACGGACGGGACCGGCAGCGAGTCCCACGTGAACCGGGCGCGCAGCCCCGCCCAGTCGTCGTGGGTGCCCACCACGCAGCTGAGCTCGAGCAGCGTCGCGGGCCCCGTGAGCTGGATCACGGCAGAGCCACCGTTCGCCGGCAGCGAGAGCCGCGCCTTGGTCGGAACGCGCGCGGCCTGGTGCGGCCAGCTGCGCGGTGCGCGGAGGATGCGCTCCCAGTTGGCCATGTCGGGCACCACCAGTTCGTTCTCCGGCGAGGCCAGCGTGGCCGCAACGCGATGGAAGCGCGCGGCGTTGTTGAAGGAGTCGTCCCAGAGCCCGAGGCGGAACGAGTCGTTCCAGCGCAGTTGCGCGTGGGTGAAGTGTCCGCCTGCGCGGTTGCCCGTGAACGGCCCCGTGAACGGCGGGACCTGCGGCGCCACGCCGCCGGGATTGCGGAAGCACTCGTCGAGCACGACGTCGTGCGCCAGCGTGCCGTCCAGCCAGAAACGTGCGCGGTTGTACTCACCGGGGTACATGGGCAGGCCCGCGTACCCGCTCCAGAAGTTGCGGAAGAACAGGCCCATCACGCCGGCGCGTCCCTCGACCTGCGCGATCACGGCCAGGTTGTTGCCCTGGTCCGTGGTGCGGTAGAGCTCACAGGCGTTGATGCCGGAGAAACCGTCGTCGTTGCCTTGCGAGGTGGCCGTCGGCCGGTCGTCCGGGTCGTAGCTCGACTTGACCCACGTCTTCACGCGCGACGGGAACACGCGGCTGTAGAGGTCGCTCTCCGCACCGACGTTCTGCGTGCGCCCGGGCAGCACCTGCACGTCGGACTGGGCGCGCACCAAAGGCGCGACGAGGGACGTTGCCAGGGCGATGGCCCATGCGAGGCATGGCGCCGTACGAGGGGGTGACACGGTGCAGGGCGGTTGGGGGAACGGAGCGGTCCGGACGAGGCAGTCTAGCCCACCCGTGAGCTGATCCAGCGCACCCGCCCACGTGCGGTGCGGCGTATCGGAACCTTCATCCCGTTGGCAAGGCCCCGCGCTCAGCCTTGGGGAGGCGCCGCGCCCGGGCCACGCACCTCGATCCCGTGCTTCAGGAACATGGCCTCCATGTGGTCGAGGACCTTGCGCACGTACGCGCGCTTCTCGGCGTACGGCGCCACGTGGAAGCTGCGCTTGAATCCGTAGATGAGCAGGTCCTTCAGTTCGCGCGGCGTGAGCGCGAAGGTCATGGCGGCCTTGTGCACCTCGTCGGTCATCGTCGTGCGCGAGACGAGCCGGTTGTCGGTGCAAAGGGTGACCGAGCAGCGGTTCTTGCGCATCAGCCGGAAGGGATGGCGCCCGAGGTTGTCGCGCAGTTCGGGCAGCGTCTGCTGGTTGGAGGTGAGGCACACCTCGAGCGTGATGCGGCGGTCGGCCACGTAGCGCACGAGCTTGTCGACGTAGGCCTTCTTGTCGCGGATCGACCGGTCGCGGATGTGCCTGGTGCTGAACAGCCACGTGCCGTGGCCGATGCGGTCGGCATGGCAGTCGGTGATGGCCTGGAAGATCGACTCCGGGCCGTAGTCCTCGCCCGCGTGCACGGTCTTGCCGAGGAAGTGCTCGTGCGCGAGCTGGTATGCGGCCTGGTGGTCCTTGGCGGGGAAGCCGCGCTCCTGGCCGGCGAGGTCGAAGCCCACCACCGGCATGCCGTCACCGGCCGCACGCACGGCAGCGCGCGCGAGCTCGAGCGAGGCGAGCGAGTACACCTCGCTGGTCGGGGCGTGCGGCATCACCTCGAAGAACGCGCGGTAGTGCTGGCTGAACTGCGGCAGGAAGAAGCGCAGGGCGCAGACGATGATGCCTGCAGCGAAGGGCGGCAACTTGCCGGCCTTGCACAGCGGGTCGCGGTTGATCTCCTTCGTCGCACGCTCGATGCCGCGCGTCACGGCAGCAAGCACGTCGCGGATGCCCAGGGACGCGCTCACGTGCAGCTGCGGCGCAAAGCGGATCTCGGCGTAGAAGACGTTCTCGCGACGGCAGTCGATGCACAGCTCGTACGCGGCACGCTCGAGGGACTCGGCGTCCTGCAGGCAGGCGACGGTGAACTCGAAGCCCTTCAGGTACTCGGGCAGGTTGCGGTAGGCGCGCTTGAAGACGGTTTCGAGCAGACCCTCCGGGGTGCGGCTCGGCAGCGCGACACCACGGGCACCCGCGAGTTCCACGAGGGTCTCGAGGCGCAGGCTGCCGTCGAGGTGCAGGTGGAGGTCCGACTTGGGGAGGTCTGCGATCAGTTCGCGCGTGAGCGAGGCGTCTGGGCGCGGCATGGCACGATCATGGTCCTGCGGGGTTGGGCGGGCAAGCTCGCTTGCGACGACCTGTGCGGCAAGTGGAACGGTGCGGACGCCTGCTGCCTGCACTAACGTGCGACCATGACCGGCGAGTGGCACTGGATCGAGGCAACGGCCGCGGAACGCGCCCTCGTGCCCACGCTCGAGACCCTGCTCGCCCTCCCGCGCGAGCCCGCTGCACCGCCCAACCGCCTGCGCAGGGTGCACCGGCTGCAGTTCGCAGGGGCCACGTGCTTCCTCAAGGAGTACCGGGGCACGCAGTGGAAGAACCTGCTGCGCAACCAGCTGTCCGCGCCGGGCGCCCGCAGCGACGCCGAACGCGAGGCGCTGGTGACGGCGGAGCTGCAGGCAGCGGGCGTCCGGACGCCGCGGCCGATCGGCTGGGGCTTGCACCGAGGCACGCAGTACTACCTGTGCGGCCTGCTCGAGGGCGCGACCGTCGTGGAGTTCGCGGGGCACGGCGTTCCCCCGGGTGCCGCACGCGAACTCGCGCGCTTCACGGGCGGGCTCTTCGCCCAGGGTTTCGCGCTTCCCGACCTCTCGCCGGAGCACGTGTACGTCGTGGCGCGCCAGGGCGGCTCGTGGGACTTCGGGGTGCTCGACCTCCACAACGGCACGACCTGCACGCGCAAGGTCGACCAGCGCGCCCTGCGAAGGATGCTGAGGCGCTGGCTGCCCCTCGCGACCTCGGTCGGCCGTGCCACGAGCGTGCGCTTTGCCGCGCGGGTGTGTGCGAGCGCCGGGCTGCCGCGCAGGCAGGTGCGGCAACTGCTCGAGAGCCTGCCGGCGCCCGCGGACGGCAGCCGGTACGAGCGGCCCGGGAAGAGCGCTGCTTACGCAACACGCAACCGCTCCCGCCACCACCGTGAGCTTGCCCTGCTCGATGCCGTGTGGCCCGGCGCGGAAGGCGAGACCGTGCTGGACGTGCCGTGCGGCGCAGGCAGGCTGCTGCCCTTCCTGCAGGCCCGAGGCTGCGGTGTCGTGTGGGCCGATGCTTCCGTGGCGATGATCGCCACGGCCCGGGACGGGGCCGGTGGCGCCGCACCCCATGCCGTGCGCGCCGACGCCGGGGCGCTGCCCTTCGCGGACGGCTCGGTGGACGGCGTGGTGATGTTCCGCTTCCTGCACCACCTTCCTGCTGCTGCGGCCCGCGCAGCGCTCGCCGAGGCTGCGCGCGTGGCGCGGCGCCACGTGACCGTGAGCTTCTTCCACCCCTGTTCGGTGCACGGCCTCTCGAGGCTCATCCGCGCCCGGCTGCGCGGTGCCGACATCGGTCGCCATGCCGTGGGCCTCGGCAGGCTGCGCACATGGATGGCACAGTTCGGCTACGAACTGCGCGCTGTCCGCGCCCAGCTGCCGCTGGTGCGCGACTTCTGGGTCGCATCCTTCGTGCGCCGCGGGGACTGAGGCCCGGACTCAGCCCATCAGCACGAGCAGGATCCCGCCGAGGACGAGGAGGATGGCCGGCAGCTGGCGCACGATGCCGCCCTCGCGCAGCACGAAGTGGCTGTAGCACGCGGCCACCACGAGTTCGACCTGGCCAAGCGCCTTCACGTACGCGACCAGGGCGAGCGAGTACGCCCAGAACCAGCACAGGCTGCACGCGGCAGACGCGGCGCCGAACCGCCAGCACTCGCGCCACCGCCCCTTCAGCACCGCGAAGGAGCCCCCACCCCGGTACACGAGCCATGCGGTGAGCGCGGCAGACTGCAGCCATGCGGCGTGCACGAGCGCGTGCAGAGCGGCCTGCAGGTGCAGGTGCTCGCCGACCGGGTTGGCGGCGCGGAAGGACTCGCAGGCCTCCTTGAGCGAGAAGCTCGCGAGTGCGACGCCCAGGCCGGATCCGACCGCGAACCACGCCCCGCGCTCGAAGCGCAGCACGTCGTGCAGGGCGGTGCCGGGCCGCGCGGCATTGAGCGCCACGGCCCCGAGCGCGCACATGCCGATGCCGCACCACCCGCTGGCGCTGGGGAACTCGCCGAAGAGCAGCAAGCCGAGGACCGGGGCCATGGCCACTTCCGTCTTGTGCAGCACGACCGTGCGCTGGAACGGGACGTGGCGCAGGGCCGCCACGAAGCACATGTGGGCCATGCTCTGCGTCAGCGCGCAGGCCATCGTCCAGGACCAGAACCTCGCATCGAGGACCGGCCAGCCGCACGCGATGGTGAGCAGGCACAGCAGCGTGCCCGTGAAGGGCAGGTTGAAGGTGAAGCGCGCCCAGGCGTTCACGTCATGAGGGACGTCGCGCCCGATCTGGCGGGCGAGGGCATTGCGCAGCACCTGCAGGGCGCCTGCGCCGAGGGCGAGACCGATCCACACGGGGCCACCTTACGAGGCGCGACGCACGGCGACAGTTCCGGACTCGCACTTGCCCACGGGTGCGAGGGAGCCGATGATCGGGGCCAGATGTTCCCCGGTTCGCCCCGATACGGCGTGCCTCCACTGAGGAGGCGACGTTGAGACCTGCGCCCTGCCCGGCCGTGTGCCAGGGCCTCGCAACCGGGACGCGCACCGCGCGCCCAGTAGGCGGACCCTCCGCCTTCGCTCTCAGCCGCCAGAACCCGGCGAGGCTGAGCCCTGCCTTCTCCGCATCCGCTGCCACGGTGGCAGCGATGCACCCCCCCGTCCGTTGTTTCATCCCGTCACCACCATGAAGAACACCCTGTTGTTCGTCGCCTTGTCCGGCCTGCTCGCCGGCTGTTCCGCCGAGTCGTCCAGTGCCCCCGCGGCAACCGAGGCGCCCAAGGTCATCCGCCTGAGCGCGATCCCCGACTTCAACAAGGGCAAGCTCGACGAGACCGCCAAGGCCCTCTGCGACCACCTGACCAAGCAGGTCGGCATCGAGGTGCGCTACGTGCCCAGCAGCGACTACACGGCTTGCGTGAACGGCCTCGTGGCCAACAAGCTCGACCTCGTCTGGTTCGGCGGCGTCACCTCGGTGGAAGCCGATGCAGCCGCCAACGGCGAAGCGGTGTTCCTCGCGACCCGCGACATCGACCTCAAGTTCAAGACCTACTTCATTGCCAGCAAGAAGGCCGTCGACGCGGGCAAGATCGCCCCGATGGACCAGCTCGCGCAGCTGAAGGAGAAGGCCAAGGGCCTCACCTTCACGTTCGGCGACAAGAAGTCGACGTCGGGCCACATCATGCCGCGCCACTTCCTCACCCTCGCGGGCATCGACGCGGAGACCGCATTCGCGAGCCCCGCCTCCTACCGCCCGAGCGGTGGCCACGCGGCAACGCTGCAGGCCGTCGTCAACGGCGAGGTCGACATGGGCGCGCTGAACTTCGCCTACTACGACAAGGCCAAGCCGGAGGAGAAGGCCGCTGCGCCCCTCGTCTTCACGACGCCCGACTACGTCGACTACTGCTGGCTCGCCCACAAGCGGCTCGGTGCGGAGACCATCGGCAAGCTGAAGGCTGCCATGCTGGCGCTCGACCCGGCGAAGGCCGAGGACAAGGCCGTGCTGGATGCCTGGAGCGCAGGCAAGTTCGTGGCAGCGGACTCCAAGGACTGGGACGGCATCCGCGCCGTCCTGAAGGCCCTGCCGAAGGACTTCCTCAAGTAGCCGTGGACACCGCGCCCGCGACCCCCGACATCTCCTTCCGGTCCGTCACGCGACGGGTCGACGGACGCGACCTGCTCGCGGACATCGGCCTCGACGTGGCTCGGGGCGAGCGGGTCGCCCTCATCGGCCCCTCGGGTGCGGGCAAGACCACGCTCCTGCGCATGTGCGCAGGGATCCTGTGGCCCACCACAGGCTCGGTCCGCGTGCTGGGCATGGAGACTGGCACGCTGCAGGGGCGGCGACTGTGCCAGCTGCGCCGCCAGGTTGGTTTCCTCCACCAGAGCGACAACCTCGTGCCCGGCCTGCGCGTGGTGCACAACGTGCTCATGGGCAGGCTCGGCGGCTGGTCGAACTGGCGCGCGCTGCTGTCGCTGCTCTGGCCTCGCGACCTCGATTCCGTCCGCGCGGTGCTCGACCGCGTGGAGCTCGGTCATCGCATGTGGGCCATGCCCGGCGAACTGTCCGGCGGCGAACAGCAGCGGGTTGCCATCGCGAGGTTGCTGCTGCAGCAGCCTCGCATCGTCCTCGCCGACGAGCCGGTGAGCAGCCTCGACATCCGGCTGGGCAGGTACGTGGTGCGCATGCTGCTGCAGTGCGCAACCGAGCAGCAGGCAACGCTGCTCGTGAGCCTCCACACGATCGACCTGCTGCGCGAGGGATTCGACCGCGTTGTCGCCCTGCGCGACGGCCGGGTCGCCTGGATGGGCAGGCCTGCAGACCTGACCCGCAGCGACCTGCAGGCCGTCTACGGCGCCGAGTACCGCGCCCTGCACCTCGACGAGGTGGCGCTGGACGGGAACAACGCGTGAGTGCCGGCACCGGGCGCCCGGCAGGTCCGTACCTGCTCGCAGGCACGATCGCCCTGCTGCTGCTCGTCGCATGCCTGGTGCTGCCCTGGAACCTCGAGGCGCTGCGCAGCGGAGCTGCGTTCGCGGAAGGGCTCGAGCGCCTCGGCAGGCAACTCGCCGAGTTCACGGCACCCGACCTCGGCGCACCGATGCTGGAGCGGGCCACGCGCCTCGCCCTCGAGACCATCGCGGTCGCGCTCCTCGGCACTGGCCTGGGACTGCTGCTCGCCTACCCGCTGGCGCTGGGCGCCTGCCGCTCGTTCGTGATCGGCGAGGACCCGGCGCACGGCCCGCGCCGCGTGGTGCTCCGCGCCGTCGTGGAGGGATTCCGCCTGGTGCTCGACGTGCTGCGCGGCGTGCCCGACTTCGCATGGGCGCTGCTGGTTGCCAACGTGCTGGGTCCGAACGCCGTCACCGGTTTCGTGGCCGTGGGCATCAGCATCAGCGGCATCTTCGGCAAGGTGCTCAGTGAGCAGTGGGACAACGTCGATCCTGCGCGCTGGTCGGCGCTGCGGAGCACCGGTGCCTCGCGCCTCGGCCTGTTCCTCTACGGCATCCAGCCGCTGTCGGCGCGCCAGATGCTGTCCTTCGTGCTCATGCGCACCGAGTGCGCGGTACGCAACGCCTCGGTGATCGGCGTCGTGGGCGGCGGCGGCCTCGGCGCCGGACTGTGGGACGAGTACACCGACGGCAGCTGGGACCGCGTCGCCACGATCCTGCTGTTCATGCTGGCGGTGACCGCGGCAGCGGACCTCGTCGCCAACCTGCTGCGCAACCAGTTGCGGGTCGACCCCAACCACCCGCGCCGGCAACGGAGCAGTTCCGTCAGGGAGACCACGCGCAAGCGCCTCGTCGGCGTGGGCATCAGCCTCGTGCTGCTGGCGTGGAGCGCGTGGATCCTGCGCGAACCGCTGCACATCGTCGCCGGGGAACTGGCGAGCACCGAGTGGGCGTTCGCGGCACGGTATGCAGGGGCGATGTTCACGCCGGACCTGGGGCTCGACGTGCTCGCCTCGGCAGCTTCCGCATCCGTCGTGCCACTTGCCATCGGCCTGGTGGCGACTGCCGCGGCAACCATCCTCGCCGGCCTGCTCGCACTGCCGGCCTCCTACGCGTTCCAGGTGGAGTCCCACCGTTTCACCGGCGAACGCATCGGCATCCCCACCCGCATCGCGCGGTCCACGCTGCTCGCCTCCACGCGGGCACTGGCGCTGGTGCTGCGCGGCGTGCCCGAGGTGGCGTGGGTCGTGCTGCTGGCGGTGTTCTTCCGGCAGGGAGTGACGCCATGCGTCATCGCCGTGGCGCTCCACAGCACGGGCGTGCTGCAACGCGTGTTCACGGAGACCGTGGACAACATCTCCTACCGCGGCCTGGAACGCATCGGCGGCGCCTGCAGGCCCGGCATCTACCTGTACGGCGCGCTGCCTGCAGCCTGGCCGGACTGGAAGACGTATGCGTTCTTCCAGTTCGAGGTGAACGTGCGGATCGGCGTGGTGCTGGGATGGGTCGGCGCAGGCGGCCTCGGTGACAAGTTCGACTCCAACCTCAAGTGGATGGAGCTGCACCAGGCGGCAACCTACCTGTGGGCCATGGTGGCCCTCACCGTGGTCATCGACCGCACCGCGCGCTGGCTGCAGTTGCGCAGGCGCCGCTGCTGATCAGGGGCGACGGAGGCCAAGCCATGCGGCGATGCGCTGCAGCAGGCTCGGGTGTCGCTGCTCCGGGGCGATGGCCGGTGCCTGCGGGACCTCCGGGACCTCGCACGTGGCCTCCTCGCCCTCACCGGACGGGGGCATGCACGGGCGCGCGGCAAAGGGCGGCAACGCAGGCTGGTCGGGGACGTCGAGGTCGGCTTCCACTGCAGCGAGTGCCTCGGGCCCGCCGGGCGGCTCGACCACGCCCATGCGCGCGAGGCGCACGAGTTCGATGCACGTCTCGAACAACGGGAGGCCAACGGCAGCTGCGATGGCGGACGGGCCCTTCAGGCCGTCGAGTTCCATCGCCACCCGGATGGTGAGCGGACTCACCGTCTCGTCGCCGGCAAGGGCCTCTGGGCCGCGCAGCGAACGCAGGGGCGTCGTGGGGTCAGGGAACACCCTGCGCACCTGCGCCCAGTCGTCCGCGAGCCTCGATCCCTCGAGCAGGGCCGAGGTGACGCCGAGACAGAGGTCGAACTGCTCGGCATGCGGCGGCAGTGCGAGGCTGTGGAACGAGAAGCTGCGCGAGTTCGTCTCACGCATCATCGCGAACAGTGCGTCCTTGCCGCACAGCGCCAGCATCACGACGAGTTCCTCGCAGCGCAGCTGCTTGTTCGCGTGCAGGTACAGCAGCAACGGCTGGCCGTGGGACGACCGACCGGCGCGTGCGGCCTCGAGTTCGCCGGCAGGGAGCTGACGGAACTCCTCGGGTTCGCTCGCAGGCAGCTGACGCCGCTCGATGCGGTACGGGTCGAGGAAGGCGATGCGCCCGTCACTCAGCCAGACGTCCACGCGGTCGTCCGGCGTCTCGATCGTGAGGCAGCCGGAGTGCTTGCCTGCGGCAAGCATCTGCAGCACGTCCTCGATCGAGATGAAGTCGGTCCTGCCCGAGAAGCTGCAGTCCCTGGGCGCCATGAGGCTGGCGATCGCGCCGTTCCCGGGCAGTTCGGGCAGGCTGCTGCGGTCCGCGGCCCGCACTGCGAACCTGCGGATCGACTGGAGCAGGTCGTCCAGGTCGGCCTCGACCGGGGGTTGTTCCATGCCGCCGTGGTCGCGAACCAGTTCCTCGACGAGGGCGCGGAGCCGCCGCTCGAGGCTGGACCGGATCTGTTGCGGATGGTTCGTTTCCAAGGCCATCGTTCCCGAGAACCTGGATCATCGGCAACGGTACGCAGCGCACCTGAAGCCATTTCGGGCGCGCCGGACGCGCAGCGGTTACCCTGCGGCGATGGCACGGAGACGCCCGTTCTTGGCCGCGCTCGCAGCAGCCCTCGTGGCCTGGCCCGGAACCACCGATGGTGCCGGCGAGGTCGCGCAGGCGGCCGCAGTGGACGGGGCGCACACGGCGCACGGGATGAAGCCCGCGGACTGTGCCACGTGCCACCGCGAGATCCACGGCGAGTGGGCGGAGAGCGCGCACGCGAGGGCCTTCACGCACGACGCCTACCAGGCCGCGCTCGCGCGCAGGCAGCGGCCCGAGCTGTGCATGCCGTGCCATGCACCTGCCTCGGTGCTCGACCGCCTCGGTCGGATGCCCGACCTGCGCGCCGGGGACCGCGAGCACGGGATCACCTGCGCTGCGTGTCACAGCAGGGGCGACACGATCTTCGGGCCCTTCGGCGCGGCGACGGACGCACACCCCACCGGCAGGGACGCAGCCTTCGGGGAGCGCGGCTCGATCGCACTCTGTTCCGGGTGCCACGACCGCCGCATTGCCGACGTGCTGCCGGTTGCACAGGATTTCGAGAAGGCGGGCTTCGCCGACGAGGGCATGTCGTGCATCGGCTGCCACATGCAGGAGCGCACGCGCGCGATCGCCAACGACCCGGCGACCGGCAGTGCAACCGGCCCGGAACGCGAGGGGCGCAGCCACCGCATCCGTGGCCCGGCCGAGGCCGCATTCAGCGCACGTGCATTCTCGTTCCGCCTCGAGCGCAACGGCACGGAGGCCATGCTGTACGTGGGCAACGAAGCAGGCCATCGCGTGCCGGGACTCGCGCGCGGGCGCACCTATGCGATGCGTTTCCGCCAGCTCGATGCCGCGGGCAGGCAACTCGCGGAAAGTCGCCTCGACATCCACGGCGCCAATCCGCTGCTGGCGCGCGAGGAACGTGCGATCCCCGTCGCATGGCAGCCAGGGGCCACGCGCCTCGAGGTCCGCGTCGAGCACCGGTACGGGAACGCCCCGCCGCAGCAGGTCGTGCTGCGCGAACTCGCGCCGGAAGCCGCCAAGTGACGAAATCCGGGCTGGAAAGCATGTGGCGAAGGTCGCATGCATCATGTCCCATCCGCAGCAGATGACGCAGGCACCCGAAGAAACCGCGAAGCAGGAGGCGATGCAGGTCCTCGACGACCTCGGCCTCGAGCCCTGCGAGCCCCTGCGGCAGCGCATGGTCTCGGGCCACGCATCGTCCCTGATGTTCCTCGCCGAGGGTGCTGGCGGCAGGCGCTTCGTGCTGAAGCACTACCTCGCGACCCCGGACCGGATCTGGCCTGCCGGCGTGCAGCCGCACGACTACGCGCGCCGCGAGTGCGGCTTCTACCGGCTGCTCGACGAGATCGACCCGCGGCGACGCGACTTCCCCGCACCGCGGACCATGCTGGTGGGTCCGGGCGACCCGCCGCGGTGGCTGCTGCTCGAGCACGTGCCCATGGCGCCGGGTCCCGTGCAGGAGGTCCTCGCGAGCGACCACTTCTTCCGCCTCGCGGAGAAGCTGCGTGCGTTCCCGCACGAGCGGCTCGTCGGACGCCGCTCCCTGCCGCTCAACCACTGGAACACGATCGGCTACATGGAGCGCGTGCGCCTCATGTACGAGTCGGTGCTCAACGTGCTGGGCGAGCGACGCTGGCGCCAGTTGCAGGCGTTCTTCGACGAGGCAGTTCGCTGGATCGACAGCCGCAAGTCGGTCCTCGTGCACGGTGACTTCTGTGAGGAGAACATCGTGGTGACCGAGGACGACGAGCCGTGGCTCGTGGACTTCGAGCGGATCGGCATCGGCAACGAGGACCACGACATCGCGTGGCTCTGGATCCACAGCACGCGCGACCAGAACTGGAAGAAGAACCTGATCCTGCGCTGGTTCGGCAACCGCGTGGGCGGCGACCGCGTGCGCTGTGAATGGGGCATCCGCGCCGCGCTCGCCTACATGGCGGTGCGCCGGCTGCGCTGGGGCTACCTGCGCGAGGGCGAGGACGACCCGCGCCAGTCGGGCAACCTCGCTCTGCTCGACGCCACCCTCGCGGGCGGCAGCGACCTCTTCCCGATCTGAGGAACGGGCCTGCGTCCCGTGCGGGCAGACTTGCCGGGTCCCGAAATTCGCTGCCATGAGCCTGCGGCACCGGTGCCGCCCGGCGGCGGCACCGCATACGCCCTTCGACCCGGTCTCGATCGCAACCCCCCATGGCACAGGCAGTTGCGAGATGCCACGATCCGGAGAAAGCGCGGGCACGCTTTTTGGTAGGCCGCGTGTCATGACGCAACTGCCTGCAACCGGAGACGACGCCCGTTCGGACGAGGACCTGGTCGCCATGCTCGCCAACGGGGAGGCCGAAGAGGCGCTTGCCGTCATCGACCGGCGCTACGGGCGCAGGCTCTACCACTTCGTGCACGGCATGGTCCGCGACAGCCACCTCGCCCACGACGTCACCCAGGAGGTGCTGGGCAAGGTGCTGAGCAAGCACCAGCTCTACCGACAGGGCACCAACTTCCGGGCATGGCTCTTCGAGGTCGCGCGCAACCAGGCGCTCTCCTCGCTGCGCTCGCGCCAGCGCATGCCGAAGCCGATGAGCAGCCTCAAGCAGATCGACGGCGACGAGCCCACGGCGTGGCTCGAGGCAGTGCCCTGCGAGCGCATCGACCGCAGCCTCGAGGAAGAGGAGTTCATGGCCGCGCTCGCAAAGGCCATCGAGGAACTGCCCGAGCACTACCAGAGCGTGTTCGACCTGTGTGTGCGGCAGGGCAAACCGTACCAGGAGGCCGGTGCCCAGCTGGGCATCCCCACCGGCACGGTGGCGATCCGCATCATGCGCGCGCGCAAGCGCCTCTTCGGCACGCTCTCGCGCCACCTCGACCGGCTGCGCAGGCCGCCTGCCTGCTTCCAGTGACCTGAACCGCGGCCCGCCGGCCGCATCGTTCACAGGTCCACGCCCAGCTCGCGCAGTCCCTTCTCCACCTGCGGCTCCCAGCCGCGGTTCGCTGCAGGGCTCGCGGGGCTCGGATGCAGCACCCTGCCGATGCGCACCGAGTCCTCGCCGAGGACGGCCCGTGCGCGCGCCTCTGCAAAGGTCCCGAAACCGACGACGAGCCGGGGCTGCAGCGCGGCAACGACCTCCGCGAGCATGCGGTCACAGATGCGGAACAGCGGCGCGGTCATCGCCGCAGGCAGCTTGTCGGGCGTGAGGTTGGCGCCGCTCTCGGCGACGAAGGCGAGCGGGCAGTAGTTGTGCACGAAGAAGCGGCGGAAGAACGCCTCCGGAGTGCCGAAGCGCGCTGCCGCCCAGTTCCAGACCCGCCGGCCGCTCACCTCGCTCCGCGTGCAGGCGAATCCCTCCACCGGACGCTTCGGGTGCACGTGCTCGGGAGAACGGATCCTGCCGCCGAGGTCCAGCCAGCCGCGCACGGCAGCGACCTCGCCGAAGGGCACGCCCGTCTGCACCATGCCGAAGGGCCCCGGGTTCATGCCGACGAAGAGGACTTCCTTGGTGCCCTTGCCGTAGCGCTCGAGCCACTTGCGGTGCACGTCCCACGCGTAGTCGAGCGGGTTGTACGTGCACGCGACCGGCGCCCCGAACCCGAGGGCACCAAGGCTGCGGGAGCCCCTGCGCACTGCATCGACGAGATCCATGTGCCCACCCATAGCGCACGAGGGCGCGCGATGCACCTCAGGTGGGCAGGCCGAAGCCCAGCATCGAACCGAACTGGGTGATGCCGACGGCGACGAGCCACGCGAGGGCCGTCATGTAGCCGAACGTGAAGAGCGCCCACGACCACGAATGGCTCTCCCTGCGGATGGCGGCGATCGTGGAGGAACACTGGCTGCACAGGGCGAAGAACGCCATGAGGGCGAGTGCGATCAGCGGATTCATGGTCGGCTTTCCCTGGTCGTCCACGGCATCGCGCAACGCGTCGCGAAGCCGCGGATCGGGCGACTCCGGGTCGGCTTCGACCTCGCCAAGGCTGTACAGGGTGCCGAGCGTTGGCACGATCAGCTCGCGCGCAGGGAACGCGGCAAGGATGCCGACGGTGATGCGCCAGTCGAAGCCGGCGGGCTCGAAGACCGGCTGGACGGACTTGCCGATGCGCGCAAGCCAGCTCTGCTCCAACTGTGCGCCTGCCTCGCGCGCGTCGATCTGGGCAAGGCGCTCGTCGCGGTCGGCTGCCTCGCCAACGGCAGCACGCTCGGCGGCGAATCGGGTGGCCACCTCCTCCGAGCGCGGGAAGTAACCGAGCGCCCAGACCACCACGGAGGCGGCGAAGATCACGGTGCCCGCGGTGCGCAGGAAGGAACCCACCGCGCTCCACGCCTGCCCCACGACCATGCGCAGGCCGGGCATCTGGTAGGCAGGTAGTTCCATCGCCAGCATCGACTTCCCGCCTCGGAGCACGGTCCTGCGCAGCAGCCATGCGACCAGCGCCGCGCACACGATCCCGAGCAGGTACATGCCTGCGAGCAGCAAGCCTGCCTGCTGGGCGGGGAAGAAGGCTCCGATCAGCACCACGTACACCGGCAGGCGCGCCGAGCACGACATCAGCGGGGCCACCACCATGGTGGCGATGCGATCGCGCTCGTCGGCGAGGATGCGCGTGGCGAGCACGCCCGGGATGGCGCACGCGAAGCTGGTGGAGAGCGGCACGAAGCTGCGGCCGGTGAGGCCGGTCTTGCGCAGCAGCCGGTCCAGCAGGAACACGGCACGTGCCATGTAGCCCGAACCCTCGAGCACCGCGACCAGCGCGATCAGCAGCGCGATCTGTGGGATGAAGACCAGCACCGAGCCGAGGCCGTTCACGAGGCCGTCGACCAGCAGGCTGCGCAGCGCACCTTCGTCCACCATCGACTCGACCAGTGCCTCGAGGTGCTGTTGCGCGGCCTCGATCATCGCAACGAAGGGCTCGGCCACGGTGAACACCACCTGGAAGGCGAACATCAGGACGAGCAGCAGCAGCACGGGGCCGAACACGCGGTGCAGCAGCAGCGCGTCGAGTCGGTCGGTCCACGTCGTCAACGCGCGGTCCTGGCTCTGCACCTTGGAGGCGATCGAGGCATCGGGCTGGGGCCCCGATGCCGAAGGCAGTGCGCCTGCGAGCACACCGAGCATCCGGTCGGCGCCCGCGCCCGTCCGGCCGTGGACGGCGACGACGGGCAGCCCCAGCGCCTCCTGCAGGCGGTCGACCGCCACCGGCCTGCCCTCGGCCTCGGCAAGGTCGAGGCGCGTGAGCGCCACCACCACGGGCAGTCCGAGCGTGCGCAGTTGGGCGAGCAACCGCAGCTCGAGCATGAGCTTGGTGGCATCGAGCACCGCGCACACCACGTCGGGGCGGTCCTGGCTACCCACGCCCAGGCTCTGGAGCGCGACTTCCTCGTCGCGGCTCATGGGCGTGAGCGAGGCGATGCCCGGCAGGTCGACGATGCGCAGGCGCATGCCGTCGCGCTCGACCGTGCTCTCCGCCCGCTCGACGGAGGTACCGGGGAAGTTCACGGGCCGCTGCGGCGTGCCGGTGAGGTGCATCAGCAGCGAGGTCTTGCCCGCGTTGGCTCGACCGACCAGGGCAACGGTGCGCTTCGCCTGCACCGGGGCCGGGGCAGGGCTCATGGCCGCTGGTCCCCGGTGCGGACCAGCACCCGCTCGGCCTCGTCCTTGCGCAAGGCCAGGCGGTAACCCAGCAGCCGGAAGAGGATCGGGTCGCCGAGCGGCGCCACGGTGAGCATCTGGAGCCGGGTGCCGGGCACCAAACCGAGGTCTGCGAGCCGCCTTGCCACCTCGTCCGAGCCCTCGACGGCCACGACGGTGGCATCAACGCCCCGGGGGAGGCAGCAGAGCCGGATGTCCTGGTACTGGGTCATACGCAGTTGCGACTTCGTCTCAACAGGGGCGAGGATCATGGCCCGCAACCGGCCTCGAGACAAGGGTGGCCCGGGGCATTTCCCGCGCGCAGCAGGTTTGCCCCGCTGGCCCCCGCACCGGCAAGATGCGCCGATGCAACGCAGCGCCCATCGCATCGAGGTGAAGCTCGCCGGCAACGAACTCTGGTTCGAGACCGGCAGGATCGCACGGCAGGCGAGCGGCGCGGTGTTCGCGGGGTTCGGGGACTGCGTGGTGCTGGCCACCGTGGTCGCGGCCGAACAGCCGAAGCCCGGGCAGGACTTCTTCCCCCTCACGGTCGAGTACCGCGAGCGCTTCAGCGCATCGGGCAGGATCCCGCCCACCATCAACCGCCGGGAAGGCCGCATCACCGACCACGAGGTGCTGGTGAGCCGCCTCATCGACCGCACGGCGCGCTCGCTGTTCCCCGAGGAGTACCGGTGCGAGGTCCAGATCCAGGTGACGGTGTTCAGCGCGGAACCGACCGCGGACATCGAGTCGCTCGCACTGCTCGCGTCGATGGCCGCACTGCACGTGAGCCCGGTCCCCGCCCGGGGCCCCGGCGGCGGGTTGCGCATCGCGCGCTCCGACGGCCAGTGGGTCGCGTTCCCCGCCAAGGCACAGCGCGAGGCAGCGGACCTGCTGTTCACGGTCGGCACCGGGCCGGACGGGCTCGTGATGCTGGAGGGTGATGCACGCGAGGCCACCGAGGCCGACTGCCTCGCGGCCATCGCGCAGGCATCGGAGTGGATCCAGCGCTTCCAGAAGGCGTTCGAGGAACTCGCTGCGCAGACGGGCAGGCAGAAGGGACCGGTTCCCGCGGCCCCCGTGCTCCCAACGGTGGACGAGTCCGCGCGCGCGGCGATCCGCGCCGCCCTGCAGGTGGTGCCGAAGGCACAGCGCCGGGCCGCGCTCGCCGCCGCGACGAGACAGTGCACCGAGGCAGCGCCGGCGGACCAGCAACCGGCGGCCAGGGCCGCGGCCGAACTCACGACCTGGCAGGAGATGCGCGAGATGGTGCTCGCCACCGGCAGGCGCATCGACGGTCGCACCGCCACCGACATCCGGCAGGTGAACTGCGAGACGGGCCTGCTGCCGCGCGTCCACGGCAGTGCGTTGTTCACCCGCGGCGAGACGCAGGCGCTCGTGTCCTGCACGCTCGGCAGCCCTGAGGACGCGATGCGCGCAGAGGGCCTCGCCGGCGAGGGCGAGACGGTGCGCTTCCTCCTGCACTACAACTTCCCGCCCTACAGCGTGAACGAGGCCAAGCCCCTGCGCGGCCCCGGCCGGCGCGAGATCGGCCACGGCTCCCTCGCCCGGCGCGGCCTCGCCGCCGTGCTGCCCGACTTCGCGGCGTTTCCCTACACGATCCGCCTCGAGTCGGAGATCACGGAGAGCAACGGCAGTTCGTCGATGGCCAGCGCGTGCGGCGGCAGCCTCGCGCTGCTGCACGCAGGCGTGCCCCTGCTGCGTCCCGTCGCCGGCATCGCCATGGGGCTGATCACCGATGGCACGCGCACGGCGATCCTCAGCGACATCCTCGGCGACGAGGACCACCTGGGCGACATGGACTTCAAGGTCGTCGGCACCGAGCGAGGCGTCACCGCCATCCAGCTCGACAACAAGGTCGGCGGCCTGCCGCACGAGACCCTGGCCGCAGCATTCGAGCAGGCACGCGCAGGCCGCCTGCACATCCTCGGCATCATGAACGCCACGCTCGCGAGCCCTGCCACGCCATCGCGCTTCGTGCCGCGAGCCCTCCGCATCGCGATCATGCCCGACTCCGTCGGCGCCCTGATCGGCAGCCGCGGTGCGAACATCAAGGCCATCACCGCGGCCACGGGTGCACGCGTGAGCGTCGACGACAACGGCCTCGTGCTCGTGTACGCGACCAGCGACACGAGTGCGCGCGCTGCTTCGCTCATGGTTGCCCGCTCCGCCGGCGTGCTGAAGGCAGGCCGCTGCTACCGCGGAACGGTGACGGGCATCAAGGACTTCGGGGTGTTCGTGCGCATCAACCCCGTCAACGAGGGCCTCGTGCCCGTCGAGGAACTGGACGGCAAGCCGGTGCGCCACCCGGGCGACATCGCACGCGAGGGCGAGGAGATGGTCGTCATGGTGCTGGGCGCCGACGACCGGGGCAGGCTCAGGCTGTCCCGCAGGCAGGCCCTCGACGCGGGCGACGACCAGGTCGAGTTCTGAGCGGCTTGCCGCGCGCGGGCGGTCAGACCGCCACGCCGCGCGGCGCGTACACGATGGCCTTCGGCAGGACCCTGCCGACCCGGCGCGCGAGTTCGGTTGCGAGCAACCGGTAGTCGTGTGCACCCGGCGCACCGGCCTGGACGACGCACACCATGCCGGCGCGTACCTCCTGTGCCTCGCGTGCCGACAGTTCGAGCCAGGGCAATGCACCATCGGGCAGCTGGAAGTACCACTTGACGGTGCCGGGGCCGGGCTTGCGGGCCTGCTCGGCGAGGATCGCGTGCACGGCATCGGCCTCGGCCCGGCGCGCGCGCTCTGCCTCGATCTGCTGCTGGCGCTGCTGCGCCTGCCTGCGCTCCTGCTCGCTCATCGCCTCGAGTTCGGCGCGGCGCTGCGCCTGCTCTGCCTCGAGTTGCACCGACCCCTTCTCCTTCCGGTCCACGCGCTCCTCGTGCGCGAGCCGCTTGGCATCCTTCTCCGAGAGCAGCTTGGCCTTCTTGAGCTGGTCGCGCAGGTTCATGTGCGCAGTGTAGCCGCAGCGCTCAGGGCTTGCATGGCGCATCGAAGCGGACCGCGATCCCGCTCCTGCCGCCGCCCATGTCCTGCAGGCGCACCAGCGTCCCTCGCAGTTCGGTGCCGCTGTTGCCGATGCGCACCATCACCTCGACGGGGCCCTCGACCACGAACAACACGCCCTGCTCGGACACGTTCTCGCCCACGCCGTCGAGGCAGGGCGCGAGCAGCCGTACCGACACGGGTTCGCGCAGCGTCTTGCGCGTGCCCTCGCGGCGTTCGGATCCCTTCTGCTGGCCGGATTCGTCCATGGAGCCTCCTTGCTATCGGCAGTCGGCACGTTGCAACTGCACCGACGCTTCCTGCACACTCACCCCGTGGACGAGACGCCCTACGTGCGCGAGGCAGGCTACGCCACCCGGTACCGGGACAGCCGGTTCCAGGTGGGATACGGCCCCCGCACCGATGCGCGCGAGCGCGCAGGCATCCTGCGGCTCCTGGAACGCGCCGGGAACCCGCGCGGCCCATGGCTCGACGTGCCCAGCGGGGCCGGGCGCCTCAGCGACCTGCTGCCCCGCCCGGTGGTGCAGTCGGACCGGGACCCCGCCATGCTCGCGGCGGCAGGCCCAGGTCACGCCCGCGCCTGCGCCAGTGCCTCCAGCCTGCCGTTCGCGGACGGCTCGTTCACCGGGGCGCTG
>JBEATZ010000093.1:0-2911 GCA_041161695.1 Planctomycetota bacterium
CGATCCCACGACGTGATGCCCTCCACGTAGTGCTTGAAGACGAGCAGGATGTCGCCCGGCAGCTGCCCCACGAGATCCTTCGAATCGAGGAAGCTCAGCTGCGCCCAGAACGTTGCGGCGACGCCGTCGCGCCCAGGCCAGGTCATGCTGCGCGGCAGGCAGGGGACGCCACCGAGTCGGGTGGTCGCCGGATGCGGGGCGGCGTCACAGCCCCAGACGAACACGTCGCAGGCAACCGCCGCGCCGAGGTCGCCGAGTCGCCTGCGCTCCTCGGTCACGGACCACAGGTCGAACGGCGTGGTGACGAGCGAGCGCACCTTCGGCTCGAGGCCGCGGTAGGCGGCCTGCAGCCACGCGACGTCGACCAGCGGATGGTGTGAAACCGCCGCCGCCCGGAAGGTCACCAGCAGCACGACGCGGTCGCCTTGGGCGCGGTTCCATGCCTCGTGCTCATGGGTGTCGTCGAACACCACGCACTTGCCCTCCTGCCAGCGCACCACGTGGAGCCCGAACGCCATGCCCACGTCGCCCGCGGGCACGCGCAGCGCGAGGTGGCAGCGCAGCACGCCCTCGATCTCGCCGCGATGGGGCTCGAGGTGGGTGCCGGGCAGGAAGCGCGAGAAGCCTGCATTCACGAGGCCCGGTACGAGGGCGAGAGCCGCAGCGGTGGCGGGCAGGCGCGCGAGGTTGCGTGCGCAGGCAGGCTCCGTGCCGGCGAGCGCATGCCATTGCCACCCGCGCTCGTCGTAACCCGGCGCCGCCGTGGTGAGGGAGTCCGGGCTCTCGACGAAGGCATCGCCGGCGAGCGCATCGAGCTCGGCTGCGATGGCTGGCCACGCAGCCTCGAGCGCTGCCGTGAACGCGAAGCGCTTCGGGTCGTGGAGGGCAGGGCAGGACATGGTGCGGCCCGCAGGTTACCCCGGGAGCAGCTGCTGGTTCGAGGCTGCGCCCACTGGAGGTGGGTGGCTCCTACGGGCACACTGCGACGATGACCTACGTGGACGGCTTCCTGGTACCCGTTCCCACCCGCAAGCTGGCTGCGTACCGGGCGATCGCGCGCAAGGCCGCGAGGATCTGGATCGACCACGGCGCCCTCGACTACGTGGAGTGCGCCGGTGACGACCTGAAGATCCCGCCGATGGCATCCTTCGTCGACGCCGCGGGTGCGAAGAAGGGCGAGACCGTGGTGTTCGCCTACATCGTGTACCGCTCGCGCGCCCACCGCGACAAGGTCAACCGCGCGGTGATGGCAGACCCGCGGGTTGCTGCCATGGCCAACCAGTCCATGCCCTTCGACTGCACGCGCATGGCCTACGGCGGATTCCGCACGATCGTGCGGGGTCGCGCCGCGAAGAAGAAGGCTCGATGAATGCGGCGCCGCGCGTGCGAAACTCCGCACCGCGGCATCCGTTCGCACGGTGACCACGAAACGCACGCAAACCATGATCCAGATCGGCAAGAAGGCTCCCTCGTTCACCCTCCCCGACCAGACCGGCAAGTCCGTGTCGCTCAAGGACCTCGCCGGCCGCTGGGTCGTCCTCTACTTCTATCCCAAGGACGACACGCCCGGCTGCACGGTCGAGGCCTGTGAGTTCACCAGCGCGCTGCCCGACTTCCGCGGGTTGTGCGCCGAGGTGTTCGGCTGCTCGGCCGACGGCGCCGGCGCGCACCAGAAGTTCATCGCCAAGTACAAGCTCGGCATCGGGCTGCTCACCGATGCCGACAAGTCGGTGATGAAGACCTATGGCGCGTACGGCAAGAAGCTCATGTACGGCAAGGAAGTCGAGGGCGTGATCCGCTCGACGGTCCTCATCGCCCCGGACGGCGTGGTTGCGCACCACTGGCCCAAGGTGAAGGCCGAAGGTCATGCCGCCGAGGTGAAGGCCGTGCTGGCCGAACTGCAGGGCGCCGGTGCCAAGGGTGCTTCGGCAGCAGCGGCCGCAAAGGCCCCCGCCAAGGCCGCGGCAAAGAAGCCTGCTGCTAAGAAGCCCGCCGCCAAGGCGTCGAAGAAGGTCGGGAAGAAGCCTGCGAAGAAGGTGGTCAAGAAGGCCGCCCGCAAGGCGCCCTGACCCTGCATGGACGTCCTCCACGTCATCCACCAGTTCGCGCCCGAGACGCGCGGCGGTTCCGAGTCCTACGTGCTCGACGTCGCGCGCGCGCAACGGCAGCGCGGGCTCACGGTCGGCGTGCTGACCGGCAGCATGGCGGCCTGGCCGCAGGTGGGGGTGGAGACGATGGAGGTGGAGGGCCTGCCGGTGTGGCGCCTCCACCGCGACGACTTCTTCTTCGACCACCATGCCAAGCTGTGGCACGCCGGCGTGGACGAGGCCTACGGCCGGCTGCTGCGCGAACTGCGGCCGAAGCTCGTGCACGTGCACCACTGGGTGCGCCTCAGCTGCCACCTCGTGCAGCAGGCGGAGGCGCTGGGCATCCCCACGGTCGTCACGCTGCACGATCAGTACACGAGCTGCCCGCGCGCGTTCCGCATGCGCCCGGACGATCCCGCCTGCACCCGCGTGCTGGGCGGCGCGTCGTGCGGTCCCTGCGTGCCGAAGTACGGCCACGAGACCGAGGGTGAACTCGCGCTGGGCGTCGAGCTGTTTGCCGCGAGCCTGCGCGCCGAACTGTCCGCCGCGCGCGCCGTGCTGGTGGGCGTCGACACCACGGCCGACCTGCTCAGCCGGTTCTCGTCGGTGCCGCGCGCGCGCTACACGACGCTGCCGCTCGGCTACCGGCCGCGCTGGCCCGGCCTGCCGCGGCTCGCGGCGCCGGCACCAGGCGAATCCATGCGCCTCGCCTACTGGGGCGGCGTCGGCCGCCACAAGGGCCTCGGCGTGCTCGTCGACGCCGTGCGCATGCTGCAGGACGATGCCACGCTGCGCGGCAGGTTCGCACTGCACGTGCTGGGCGG
>JBEATZ010000103.1:0-17911 GCA_041161695.1 Planctomycetota bacterium
GCGAGGATCCGATGGTCCAACTCGCGCTGGGCCTCGCCAGGGAGCGCATGGACTGGCGCAACCGCGTCAACGAGCGCCAGGGCCGGATGCTCGAACTCGGCAGGCGGTGGATCGGCGCACAGCAGGAGTTCCGCGGCAGGAGCTTCTATCCCGATGCCAACTCCACCCTGCGCGTCTCGTTTGCCTCGGTGAAGGGCTACTCGCCGCGGGACGGCGTGTTCAACACACCCAAGACCTCGGTGGCGGGTCTCCTGCACAAGGAGACCGGTGCCGAGCCGTTCGCCAACCCCAAGGCGCTGCTGGTAGCTGCGCCAGAACGCAAGACGAGCCGGTTCGTCGACGCGGGGCTCGGTGACGTGCCCGTGTGCTTCCTCATCGACGGTGACACCACCGGCGGCAACTCGGGCTCACCCGTGGTGAACGGCAAGGGCGAGGTCATCGGGCTGAACTTCGACCGCGTGTTCGAAGCAGTGGCCGGCGACTTCGGCTGGAACCCGGACCGCTCGCGCAACATCTGCGTGGATGCCAGGTACATCCTGTGGGTGATGGATGCGGTGATGCCGGCACCCGCATTGCTCAAGGAACTCGGCCACTGACGGATCCAGATCCACGAAGTGGGCTCGGGCGAACTGCCCGAGTGGACAGGGTTCCGGGCGCGAGAGGCCGAAACGGACTGGGGAACGAGGGTTCCTGAAACAGACTGGGTCGGGAAGACATCCCGACTCCAGCCCGCCAACGGACACTTCAGGCCGTATGGGGACCGGAGGAACGCAGCCCTCCAGAGCCCATCCGCCCGCCGAACCCACTTCGTGGATCAGGATCCCTGCTAGTCGAAGAGCTCCGAGAGCCAGGACTTCCGCTTGGGATACGGGTAGGGCGCGTGGTGCCCGCGGCGACGGTCGTCGTCATCGTCGTCGTCTTGGCGGCGGGCTTGCGGGGCGGCTTGGGACGCCGAGCGCTCGATCACCTTGTCGAGTTCGCCTCGGTCGAGCCAGACGCCGCGGCACTTGGGGCAGTAGTCGATCTCGACGCCTTGGCGGTCGGTCATCACGAGCGCCGTGTCAGGACACGCGGGACACTTCATCGGGGCCTCCTTGGGTTGATGGCTCCCGTGTAGTCCAGCGCGGGCCGGGATCAACCGATGGTCGACCAGCCCAGCGCCGCCCGCTCGACGTCGGAGTCGTACACCACCACGTCGGGGAGTTCGCGGTAGCGACCCGCGACATCGAGCCCGAAGCCGATGATGAACTCATCGGCGATCTCGAACCCGAGGTACCGGATGTCCACCGGGACGACGCGCCGCGCCGGCTTGCTCAGCAGTGCCACCACCCCCACGCTGCGGGCACCGGAGCCCAGCAGGTGGTCGCGCAATGCAGCGATGGTGCGGCCGGTGTCGACGATGTCCTCGAGGATGAGCACGTCCCGACCGGCGACCGGAATGTCGTGCCCCGTCAGCACCTTCACGCTGCCACTGCTCACCGTGCCCGCGCCATAGGAACTGGCCCGGATCTCGTGCACCGGCTCCTGCCACGGCAGGTGCCGGGCGAGTTGTGTGGCGAAGGTGCGGGCCCCCTCCATCACGGCAACGAGGCAGGGAGGGGCGTCACCATGGTCTGCGACGATCTGCCTTGCGACCTCGGCGGTGCGACGCAACAGGGCGTCGCGGGACAACAGCACGCGGAACGGGGGGACCTTGGTCACGGCAGGGTGAGGTTCAGGGGACTCGAGACGCCAACCAACGAGCCGGCGCCAGGGACGAAGACCATGTGCGCAGCCACGATGGCCACGCCCTGCAGGGGGTTTGGCTGTGGCAGCGACAGCGAGACCGAACGGTAGCCTCCCGCCGGCACGAGCGCGATGGCACCCGGAAAGCCGAGGAAGGACTGCAGCAGGAAGTCGTAGTTGAGCGGGATCACCGACCCGAGGAACGGGAACCCCGGCGAGCTGCCGAAGGCGATGCCAAGGGCGCTGTAGGCCCCGGCCGGTGCTTTCACTGCAGTGCCACGCAGCACGAGTTCGCCCGGCCGCACCGCAGCATCGACGAGGACCGGCCACGGCGTCGCGTCGAGCGGGTTGAGGGCGCCCGGCGAACCACGGTCGCCGCTGCCATAGACCGCCCCCGCCGCCCCCCAGTTGTTGGTGGCATTGGACTGTGTGAGGACACGCTTCTCTGCGGCAGTACCCGACCCGCCCGGGAAGCCGGTTGCCCACGTCACGCTGTCGACGGTCGTGGTGCCACTCTGCAGGGTGACCGAGTCGGCGGTGTCACCGAGTGCGATCGCCTGGAACGGCAGCACGAGGCCCATGGGCTGGCCGCCGTTGCGACCGGAATCGCCGTCGACGTGCACGAGCGCGGGGCGACCGGGCACCAGCATGAGGTTGCTGGCGATGGTGACGGTTCCGGTGTTGTTCGACAGCCGCATGCCGCGCAGGGCGAGCGGGCGGCCGCCGGTGTTGGTGAGTTCGACGTACTCGCCGTTCGTGTCGGGGACGACCGCGGGGTTGCGGTGCACCTCGCTGACGCGGACCTCGCCGGGCGTCACCACGCTGGACGCCACCTCGTCGGTCCAGAAGTCGAGGAAACTGCTGCCGGTCCCGGCGACACGGTAGCGGGTGCCATCGGTGTCGATGCGGATGCTCCCCGCCACCGCGAAGCCGATCACGTTGGCACTCCCGCGCGAGGTGCTGAGGAGGGAGCGCATGGCCGTTGCCTGCACGATGCGGTTGACGACCGTCGTCGTCGGGTGGCCATAGGAGTTGCCCTGGCCACAACTCACGACAGCCACCTCTGGCGCAAGGCGGCTCACGAGGTTGGTGTTGGTCGAGGTGTTCGAACCGTGGTGGTTCAGCTTGTAGACGTCCACGTCGCCGCACGCGAGCGCCGCATCGCTCTCGACATCGGCCGTGCTGTTGCCGCCGCCGGTGAGGTCCCCACCGAGCCACATCGAGAAGTTGCGGTACTCGAGCCGCAGCGCGATGGAACGCGAGTTCTCCTCCTGCGCCGAGGTGACGGGATCGGCACCGCCGCCACCGACCACGACGCCGTCCACGGCGATGCACCGGATCGTCGCGCCACCGCCGAGTTGCAGCACCTGCCCCACCTGGATGGTGCGGCGCCTGCTGCCCGCGGCCGTGAGGTAACCGTTCGTGTCGGCGCTGGTGTTGGTGCGGCGCGTGTCGCCGCGGTCGTAGGCGAGCAGGAACGGACGGGCGAGCACCTCGTCCATGCCGCCCTGGTGGTCGTCGTGGAAATGGCTCAGGAACGCGTAGCCGTAACCCGTGGGCTGGAGGCTGTTGATGACAGGGAGCATCGAGGCCGTTCCCTGGCCGGGCGGCCCTGCGTCGACCACGTGGATCGTGCCGTCGGGAGCACGCACCACGACGCCATCGCCCTGGCCGACGTCCACGACGACCACGGTCATGCCAACGGGGCGATCCTGTTCTCCTTGCGGAAGGAGGAGCCCGGCGAGGAGGAAGACGGCGATCATGGCGCGGGAGGATAGCAGGACCGGCGTCCGTGCGCAGATCCGGGGTCCGGGCCGGGACGCACGGTGCGCCGTCGCGAGCACCCCGTGGCATCGCGCCTGCAGACTGCCATCGGCACGTGCGGGCTCCTATCCTGCTGCCATGGATCGATCCTTGATGGAGCATCGCTACGGACCGAATGTCCACCTGTTCCAGGACCCGTTCCTGCTCACCCTGCTCGCGCGCATCAGCGCACCCGAGACCGGCACCGAGCAGTTGCCGAGCCTCGTGCGTTCGGCGTACCAGCGACTCGCGTTCACCGTCCTGTCACGGGAGTTCCCGGTCGTGCAAGGGCGCGTGAAGACGCGCATGGCGGCGACGGAGCCGAAGGGCTTCTACGAAGGACCGGTGTTCTGCAAGGACACCAAGCTCGTGATCTGTTCCGTGATCCGCGCCGGCATCCTGCCGAGCCAGGTGTGCTACGAGACTGCGTGCGAGGTGATCCCCGCGGCCAACGTGCGCATCGACTTCCTCAACATGTCGCGGGTGACGGATGCGAGCCACCGCGTGACCGGGGTGCGCATGGACGGCAGCAAGATCGGCGGCAGCGTCGAGGACGCCATCGTGATCATCCCGGATCCCATGGGCGCGACCGGCGGGACGGTCTGCAGCGTGGTCGACCACTACCACGCACTCGGCGGCAGGCCTCGCATGGTGATCGCCCTGCACCTCATGGCGACTCCGGAGGCGATCACCAAGGTGAAGCACGACCAGCCACAGGTGAAGTTGTATGCGGGTAGGCTGGACCGCGGCCTGTCGACCGCACAGGCGCTCGCGTCCGTCCCGGGGACGCATCCGGAACAGGAGCGCGGGTTGAACGACGTGCAGTACATCGTGCCGGGCGCGGGGGGGATGGGCGAGTTGTTGACGAACAGCTGGGTCTGAGGGATCCAGATCCACGAACTGGGTTCGCGCGCGACCCTGAGCGCGGCCTGAGCACTGGTGCCTGACCGATCGGCGATTCCCGCCGCGGTCAGGAGCCGTTCGATGGACCTCCGCAGATTCGTCCCCCCTCGCTGCCCTCGCAACACCTGCAAGAACCACCTCGAGCCGAGGCCTGGGTTCTATGCCAAGCATGGCTCCTACCGGGTGCAATGCAGAGGCCACGCGATCCCGCGCTACCGCTGCAAGGACTGCCACAAGCGATTCGGCTACCAGACCTTCCGCCAGGACTACCGCGACCAGCGTCCGGACATCAACCCGATCCTCCTCGAGCGATACACGGGCGGGCAGAGCCTGCGGCGCATCTGCAAGGAGGTGCAACTTGGCATCCACGCAGGGCAGAGGAAGTTCCGCAAGATCGGCCGTCACACAGGCCACCTGCACCGCAATCTGCTGCAGGCACTGCCCGCGAACCGCACCTTCCTGATGGACGAACTCGAGACCCACGAGGGACAGAGCATCCGAACGGTGACTGTGCCGATCCTGATCGAGAAACACAGCGGCCTCGTGGTCGAGACCGCCGTGGGAGCCATCCGCAGGCTGGCCCGCAAGGGCAGCAGGCGCAGGAGAATGCAGGAGCAGGACGAGGCGCGGCACGGCAAGCGCATCGACGAGAGTCGGCACGTGGTCCAATGGGTACTGGGGAGGCTCGCCAAGTTGCTACAGGGCGCGCGGGCCGCGCTGCGCACGGACGAGAAGCAGCTCTATGCCAGCCTCTGCCGCAAGCTGTTCGGCACCCAGTTGGTGCACGAGCGCACTTCCGGGAAGGCCGAGCGCGACACCTACAACCCTTTGTTCCACATCAACCACACGCTTGCTCGCTTCAGAGACCTGAGCGCACGACTTCACCGCCGCAGCTGGTGTGCGAGCAAGAAGCGTGAGTTCCTGCAGTTGCACCTGCAGATGGTCACGGTCTATCGCAACTACGTGTGCCGGAGGACCAACACGGAGGCACCGCACCGGACGCCCGCATGGCACCTGGGACTGCTGCCCCGGGCGATGAACTACAGGGAAGCATGCGGTTGGCGCCAGGACTGGGGCACTTCGAGCCCGCATCCCCTGAGTCTCGACGGGCAGCGAACGGTGGCGGCCTGATCAACGAGCAAGGGGGGTCGGCAACCTTCAGTCCACCCGAACCCACTTCGTGGATCTGGATCAGTTTTCTGACGCGCTGCGAACCGTGTTGCGCATCAGCATCGCAATCGTCATCGGCCCCACGCCGCCCGGCACGGGCGTGATCGCGCCGGCAACCTGCGCCGCTGCGTCGAAGTCCACGTCCCCCACCAGCCTCTTGCCCCCCGGCTTGGCGGGGTCGTCGATGACGTTGGTGCCCACGTCGATGACGACGGCACCAGGCTTGATCCAGTCGCCCTTGACGAAGTGAGGCCTGCCGATCGCAGCCACGACGATGTCCGCGCGCCGCACAGCTGCAGACAGGTCCTTGGTGCGCGAGTGGCAGATGGTGACGGTCGCATCCCTGCCGGTGAGCAGCAGCGCCACGGGCATGCCCACGATGTTGGACCGCCCCACCACGACGGCGTCGGCTCCGGCGATGGTGGTGCCGCTCCGGTCCAGCAACTCGATGCAGCCTGCAGGCGTGCACGGCACGAAGTCCGGGGTCCTGCCCTTCATGGCGAGGGCCCCGATGTTGAGCGGATGGAACCCGTCCACGTCCTTGTGCAAGGGCACGGAGTCGAGCACGAGCCGCTCGTCGACGTGCTTCGGCAGCGGCAACTGCACGAGGATGCCGTGGACGCGCGGATCGGACCCGAGCCTGCGCACGAGGTCGAGGACCTCCTGCTGGCTCGCCGTTGCGGGCAGTTCGCAGTGGAAGCTCTCGATGCCGATCTCTGCGCACGACTTGCGCTTCATCGAGACGTACTTGTGGGACGCGGGGTTGTCGCCGACGAGGACGGTGGCGAGGCCGGGGACGATGCCGCGGGCCCGGAGCGCGGCAACCTCCGCGCGGAGTTCGCCGTGGATGGCCTGGGCGATGGCCTTGCCGTCGATGATGCGTGCCGTCATGGGTCGGTGGGTGGTCTCGGGATGCGGAGGATGGCGAACACGATACGCACGGCGCCGCGCCGGGACCACGGTGCGCCGCATGCCATGGGGCACTGGCTCAAGTCGTCCGGCATTCCTGCCGATGGACCCACCACCCCATGAACCCCACGCCCCGTGAAGACGAAGGACCGGTCCGGCTGCTCAACGTCCTGCGGCTCCGCGACGAACGCCGCGCCGACGCCGAGGACATCCTCTCGCGCCTCATGGCGCACGCAGAGGAGGACCCGCGCTGCACGTCGGTGTCCCTGGAACGCGACCCCTCCGAGGACGAGAAACTGGTGCTGACGATGGACTTCCCGAGCCGCACCGCCCTCGACGCCTACTTCGCCGGCGAGTGCCAGCCCGCGGTGGCACACGGGGTGATCGACATGCTCGCCGAGGAATCGCAGCGCACGCTGGTCTGCGGCGCGACCGGGTCTGGCCGCACCCGGGGCTGAGGCACGCTCAGCGCCGCGCGCCCTCGACGTACCCGGTCATCTCGAGGTAGCCCTCGCCGCCCAGTGGCTGTCCCTCCCGCGTGCCCTGCACGCGGACGCACCCCTCCCAGTAGCGCACGACGGTGCGCAGTTCCTGGTGGTCGACCTTTGCCTCGATCCGCAGGTCGAGCCCGAGGTGCGGCACCTGCAACTCCCACTGCACGGGGTAGCCCGCCGCACGATCGTCCGGCAGCCAGCGGCGCCCCGGCGCGAGCCGCACCTGTGCAGGCGCGAGCACCTCGACACGGCCGTCGGCATGCACGAACGACCCCTTGCTCCATGGATCGACCGAACCATCCTCGCGCCGCAGCTGGTACCACATGAGTTCCTCGCCGCCCTCGAACTGCAGCGAGAACCAGTCCCAGCCCACCTGGCCCTCGGCCAGCGAACTGGTGCTCCACTCCCGGTCGAGCCACGCACTGCCGCGCACGGCCGCACTCCTCGCCCCGCTGCGCACGGTGCCCTGCACGCGCATGCGCGGGATGGAGTAGTAGACAGATGCATTGCCCGGCTCGCCGCCCTTGCGGCTGAGGCCCCTCTCGCCCTGGGCCACGACGGGCTCGGGCTGGTCGAGTTCGAGGTCGAAGGCGAAGTCGCGCTCGGCCACGCGCAACCGCAGGGGGAACAACCCCGTGTCATCCGCTGCAGTTGCCGACCAGTCCTCGCAATGGACCCGGAACGGCACGCCCGGCGCAGGTCCAGCCACCCCAGCGAGGCCTCCGGCCGCACGCGCGAGGCGCTCCGCATGGCGATACGCACCCGCGCGCACGTCGGTGAGCGCGGCGTGCGCGAGCACGAGGTGGCGCGCGGCCATGGCCGAGGACCGCGGCTCCATGGCACTCGCAACCGCCTGCTGGAAGAACACCAACTGGAACCCGTACTCGGCCCCATCCTCGCCGCGCAGGTTGCCGGTCCAGTACCACCACTCGGTCCGGAACTCCGGATGTGCGCCGTGGTCGCGCGGAAACGACCACTGCGGCGGCTCGACGGCGCGCCGGTACCCCGACACGTCCCCACCGCTCAAGGCCTCGAACACGCCCAGCGAACCACCGGAAGCTGCCGGCTCCCCGCCACAGGCAGGGAACAGCACGGCTGCCAGCACCAGTGCGGCCCAGGAGGTGTTCATGACTCGCGCAACACCTCGACGGGCCGCACGCGCCCGAAGCGCACGGCCGGATGGAGCCCTGCGAGCAGCGCCGCGACGACGGCGAGCACCAGGATCTCGGCAACGGGCAGGTGCGGCAGGCTCGACTCGGTGAGGGTCCAGCCGAACGAACCGCGGTTGACGACGTGCACGAGCACCTGGGCGAGGGCGAGCCCGAGCGGCAGCGCGAGCAGGCCCGCCAGGGCGCCGAGCAACGCCGTCTGCCCCAGCACGAGTCCGATGACGCGCCGCGGGGTGGCGCCGAGGGTGCGCAGCAGCCCGACCTCACTGCCCCGCTCGAGTTGCAGCGCCGCGAGCGACCCGTAGATGCCGCAGAACGCGACGAGGAGGCAGAGGATGCGCAGGGCACCGGTCACGGCAAAGGTGCGGTCGAACACCTGCAGGGACGACTCCCTGAGGCTCGCCTCGGTGACGACGACGAGATCCTGCTCGACCGCCTGCTGCGCCAGCGCCACGCGGAGGCGCTCTGCGAGGTCCTCGGCCGCGACGCCCTCCGGCGCCTCGACGGCGAGGGAGGTCACGCCCATGGCATCCATGTGCTGCCCGAGGAAGGAAGCAGGGACCATGGCGACGCCCTGCTCGGTGCCGTAGTCACGGAACACCGCGGCGACCGGCAGCGACACGGCGCCACGATCGGTCCACAGCTCGATGCGATCCCCCACGCGCAAGGACCTCCGGAACGCAAGGGGCTCGCTGATCCACGCCGCCCGCCCTGCTGCCATGGCCGCACGCGCCTCCCCGGCCTCACCCTCGAGGAACACGAACGAGGCGGCGATGCGCGGCGAGGGCTCGAAGGCAACGACCTCGAGTTCGCCACGGCCTGCGCCGAAGGAGGCTTGCAGGCGGAGCCTCCGGTAGGCACTCACGGTCGCGTCCGGCACCGCCCCCTGCAGCGCCCGCACGAGCACGGGATCGATGGTGTCCCGCACGCGCTCCTCCACGCCGCCCTGCACGCCCACGTAGACATCCGCCGGCAGGGCATGGTGCAACCACCCTGCGACACTGCCGCGGAAGCTCCCGATCATGGCGCCGAGGCCCGCTGCGGTGGCGAGGGCGAGTGCCAGCGCCGCGACCGGCAACCCGGTGCGCGGCAACGACGCACGCGCGGACCCGACGACGAGCCGCGCGAGCGGACCGATGCGGCTCGCGAGCACCGCCGTGGCCCGCAGCAACAGGTCGAGCACGGCCGGCACGGCGAGCGCCGCGGCCACGAGGCCTGAGAACATGCCCGCATAGGCCCGCGCGAGGCTGGTTCCCGCCGTGGCGAGCAACAACGCCGCTGGCACCAGCAGCGCACAACCGATCGGGAACATGCGCCGGCCAACTGCCGCCTGCCGCGCACGCCACGGTGACGCCAGCAACGCATCGCGCGGCGCCACTGCGCCCGCCTCGCGAGCCGGCAACAGCGCCGCGATGGCAGCGGTGGCGATGCCGAGCAGCACCCCGCACGCGAGCACCCACGGATCCGCCTCGACGTGCTCGAGGGCGAACGTCGCATAGTGGTCGTTCATCACGCCGACGAGCGGCTGCAGCATGAGGGAGCCGAAGGCGAGCCCGAGTGCGGCGCCGAGCAGGCCACCGACGGCTCCGAAGGCGATCCCCTCCCCCATGACGCCGAGCGCCAGTGCGTGCGGACCTGCGCCCAGCGCGCGCAGTACGCCGAACTCACGCCTGCGCGCGAGCACGCTCAACCTCATGGTCTCGTGCACCAGGAACCCGCCCACGAGCAGCGACAGCAGGCTCAGCGCCTGCAGGTTGGCCCGGAACGCCGCGGTGAGCCGCGAGAGCATGCCGGCCGATGCCCCCGCCGGCTCGATGCGCACGGCTGCGCCGACGGCCTGCTGCACGATGGCGAGCGCTGCTGCAGCCGAGGTGCCAGGGGGCAACCACGCGTCCTCGAGCCGCAGGTCGATGCGGTCGACGCGGCCCTCGCGCCCGAACCACTCCTGCGCCGTGGCGATGTCGGTGAGGAGCACGTCCTCGAGCCCGGCGCGCACGGACCGGTCGGCCGAACTCCCGAGGACGCCGATGCACCGGGCGCGCACGCGCCTGCCGCCCACCTGCAGTTCGAGGGATTCCCCGTCGCCGACCCCGAGCCGCCCGAGGGTGGATGCCGTGGCCATGAACGCACCCGGCGTGGTGAGCCATGCACCGAGGGGCAGTTCGGAGGCGCCTGCGAGCCAGGGCCGCAGGCCCCGCTCGGCAAGTGGGTCGGTGCCGAACACGCGCACGATGCGGCGACGCCCTTCCTGCTGCACGCGTGCGACGCCACCGACGCTCGGTGCACAAGCGCGGATGCCGTGCACGGCACGCAGGCGCGCGACCGTGGACTCGTCGAGTCCCGCCGGCCCGGCCTGGACGGTGTGGGTCGCCGGCCCCGCGACGGTCTCGACCGCGCGCTCGAAGGCCGCTTCCGTGGACCCCAGCGAGAGCCGCAGGCCGGTCCACAGCGCGCAGCCGAGGGCGATGCCGAGCAGGGTGAGCAACCCCTGCAGCCGGTGCCGCAGGTGGTGGCGCATGCCGATGCGCAGCGCGCTGCGCACCGCACTCATCGCGCGACCTCGACCAGCCTGCCGGACTCGAGCCGCAGCGTGCGCTGGCACCGCGCCGCCGTGGCGGCATCGTGCGTCACGACCAGCAAGGCACAACCCGCCTCACTGCGCGCACGCTCGAGCAGTTGCATCACCATGGCAGCCGCCTGCTCGTCGAGGTTGCCGGTGGGCTCGTCGCACAGCAGCAGCGCCGGACGGTTCACGAGCGCCCGCGCGACGGCCACGCGCTGCTGCTCACCGCCCGACAGCACATCCGGGTGGGAGGCCGCGCGGTGGCCGAGTCCCACCATCTGCAGCAGTTCCGCCGTGCGCGCGCGCCCTGCGGCATCGAGGCGACCCGCGAGTTCGAGCGGCAACGCGACGTTCTCGGCCACGGTGAGTCCGGGCAGCAGGTGGAAGGACTGGAAGACGAAGCCGATGCGGTCGCGCCGCAGCGCCGTGCGCCGGTTCTCGTCGAGCGCCAGCAGGTCCGTGCCCTCGAGTTCGATGGCCCCCGCGTCGGGCTGGTCGAGGCCCGCCACGAGGTGCAGCAGGGTCGACTTGCCGGACCCGCTCCTCCCCGTGACTGCCGCCGACTGACCGCGCTGGAGGTCGAGGTCCACGCCGGCGAGCACCGGGTGGACGGCGCTGCCCTCGCGGATCGACCGGGTCACGCCGCGCAGGCGGACCACCGGGATCGCAGGGGTTCCGGCCGGGGGCAGGGTGCTCGGGAGGTCGGTCATGCGTTGGGCAGGGGAAGGTCAGATCGCCGCGGCGCAATCCGCAGGACTCGCGCCGAGACTACGGCATGAGGCCACCACCCTTCGACGGCGGTTTTCGGTAGGTTGCGCACCTCTTCCAAGGTCCTGTCCCACGAGGTGATCCCCATGATGCTTCGTTCCCTCCTCGCATCCACCCTGCTCTTCGCCTGCGCCCTGCACGCACAGGTGCAGGAAGCCTCCTTCCGGCTGGTCTCCCAGACGCTGGACTCCGGCGCCCGCAACGGCAACCAGGCCGCCGGTTCGATCGTGTTCCAGGACTTCGTGGGCGCGAGCGAGGCCAAGTGGCTGCGCCTGCACCTCGACGGCACGGTGCTGCCTCCCGGCTCGCGCCTGTTCCTGACCTCGGTGCCGGACGGTGCCGTGCAGTGGTTCGACGGCGAGTCGCTGCGCGACTACGGCCACCGCAGCGCCTACTTCAACGGCAACGCCGTGGTGATCGAACTGCAGGCGGGTCCCGGCTCCCACGGCAACCGCGTGCGCGTGAGCACGATCGAGGCGGGCCTCGATGCAGAGCCCGTCACCGACAGCATCTGCGGCACCACCGACGACCGCGCGCTCAGCAACGACGCACGCCAGGGCCGCCAGTACCCGACCGGCTGCACGTCCTGGCTCATCAGCGAGTCCGTGGTGCTGACCGCCGGCCACTGCACCGCCAACGCAGCGCAGCAGATCCACTTCAACGTGCCGCTCTCGAGTTCGACGGGCGGCCTGCGGTTCCCGTTGCCCGAGGACCAGTACCCCTACGACACGACCACGCTGCAGCGCCTCGACGCGGGTGTCGGCGCCGACTGGGCTGCGGTGCGCACCGTGCGCAACAGCAACACCGGCTTGTTCCCCGGCCAGCGCCAGGGCTCGTGGTACGCGCTCGGCGCCGTGCCCGGTGCACCCAGCGGCAACACGATCCGCATCACCGGCTACGGCACCACGGCATCGCCGGTGGACCCGAGCTACAACCAGGCGCAGAAGACCCACACCGGTCCGCTGAGCGTGGTCGGCTCGACCAACCTCGGCTACGCCACCGACACGACCGGCGGCAACTCCGGATCGCCCATCCTGCACGAGAACACCGGGATGGCCGTCGGCATCCACACCCACGGCGGCTGCTCCTCGACGGGCGGCTACAACCAGGGCACCCGCATCGACCGCGCCGACCTGCAGGCAGCCATCCAGACGCTGCTGCAGGGCGGGACGCCCACGCCGCCCAGCGCCCCCACCGGGCTCGATGCGTTCGGCGGCTCCGGCAACATCTCGCTCACCTGGGTCGACACGGCCAACAACGAGTCCGGCTTCCGCCTCGAACAGTCGACGGACGGCGTGACGTTCTCGGCGCTGGCCACGCTCGCCACCAACGCAACGAGCTACGTGCACGTCAACCTGCAGCCGGGCGTGACGCGGTACTACCGCGTCCGCGCCGAGAACGGCGCCGGCCCTTCGGCCTGGTCGAACACCGCGAGCGCCACGACGCTGCCGGCACAGGACTTCTTCGCGGGCAGTGACGTCCCGAACCACGGCACGCTCCTCAACGGGTCGACCTACGTGCAGACGCAGGCGGCCGATGGCGTGGCCGAGGAGGTCCGCGAGGTGATCCAGGGCCGCACCAACAGCCTGCAGCACGGCTGGACCATCGGAGGCGTGCCGGCCACCGGCACGCGCGTCCTGAACATGAAGGCGTGGAAGACGGTGTCGAGCGACGGCGACAACTTCACCGTCCAGGTCTACAACGTCTCGCGCGCCCGCTGGGTGACCGCCTTCACGGTCACCAGCACGACGGCGCCTGGCACGACGCTCAGCTACACGATCCCGACCGGCACCAGCGGCACGGTGCGGGTGCAGGTGATCGACAGCAACTCGACCAAGAACGCCACGTTCCTCGACACGCTCTTCGTCGACCAGCTCTACGTGCGCGCCCAGTGACGGGCGCACGCGCGCACCCGCTCAGTTCAGCCGCCCCTTGAGCTTGGCGAGCTGGGCCGCGAGCGGGTTGACCGGCTCCGGCTCGGGACGCCGCGGCGCCGCGGGGATGCGCACCCCGCCCGGGCCACCGCGGCCAGCAGGGGGCCGCGCGGCATCGCGCTCCTTGGCCGCACCGCTGCCCTGGGCGCGTTCCTGCGTGCGCATGGTGAGGGCGACGCGCTTGCGCGGCACGTCCACCTCGACGACGCGCACCTGCACCACCTGCCCCGCCTTCACCACCTCGCGCGGGTCCTCGACGAAGCGATCCGCGAGCTGGCTGATGTGCACGAGGCCGTCCTGGTGCACGCCGATGTCGACGAATGCGCCGAAGGCGGTGACGTTGGTGACCACGCCCTCGAGCTGCATGCCGGGCTTCAGGTCGGTGAGCTCCGAGACGCCCTCGGCGAAGGTGGCGGTGCGGAACTCGGGGCGCGGGTCGCGCCCCGGCTTCTCCAGTTCGGCGAGGATGTCGGTCACCGTGGGCACGCCGAACCGCTCGTCGGTGAGCTGCTTCGGGTCGACGGTGCGCAGGAAGTTGCGGTCGCCGATCACCTCGCGGATGCCGCGGCCACTGCGCGAGAGGAGTCGCTCCACCACCGGATAGGCCTCGGGGTGCACGCCCGAGGCATCGAGCGGGTCGGTGCCGCCGCGGATGCGGAGGAAGCCCGCGCACTGCTCGAAGGCCTTGGGGCCGAGGCGCGAGACCTTCAGCAGGTCGCGGCGGGAGGAGAAGGCTCCGTTGGCGTCGCGGTGCGCGACGATGTTGCGCGCCAGCGTGGTGCCGACGCCGGCCACGCGGGCGAGCAGGTCCTCGCTCGCCGTGTTGAGGTCGACGCCCACGCTGTTCACGCAGTCCTCCACCACGCCGTCGAGCGCGCGCGCGAGCTGCGTCTGGTTGACGTCGTGCTGGTACTGGCCGACGCCGATGGCCTTGGGGTCGATCTTCACCAGCTCGGCGAGCGGGTCCTGCAGGCGGCGGGCGATGGACACCGCTCCGCGCAGTGAGACGTCGAGCTGCGGGAACTCCTGGCTCGCGCGCTCGCTGGCCGAGTACACCGAGGCGCCGGCCTCGCTGACCACGAGCTTCTGCAGGCGGGCGGCAGGATGGCGCTTCAGCAGCTCGGTGGCGAGCTTGTCGGTCTCGCGGGAGGCGGTGCCGTTGCCGATGGAGACGAGCTCCACCGCGTGCTTCTGGCACAGCGCGCCCAGCACCGCCAGCGATCCCTCCCAGTCCTCGCGCGGCACGTGCGGGTAGATCGTGGCGGTGTCCAGCAGCTTGCCGGTGCGGTCGACCACGGCCACCTTGCAGCCGGTGCGCAGGCCCGGGTCGAGGCCGAGGATCACCTTCGGCCCCGCGGGCGCGGCGAGCAGCAGGTCTCGCAGGTTGGCGGCGAACACGCCGATCGCCTCCGCCTCGGCCCGCTCGCGCACGGCGCCCAGCAGCTCGTTCTCGAGGTGCATGGCGATGCGGGCGCGGAAGCTCAGGCGCGCCGTGTCCGCGAGCCAGCCGTCGGCCTTGCGGTTGCGCAGTTCGATGCCGAACTGCCGCATCACGAGCGCCTGACCCTGGCCGGTTGGATCCTCCATGACCGGCTGGCGCTCGTCGCCGAGCCCGAGACACAGGTCCAGGTAGCCTTCCTTGCGCGCGCGCAGCATGGCGAGGGCACGGTGCCCGGGCAGGTTCGCGAGCGGCTCGTCGTGGCGGAAGTAGTCGCGGAAGCGCTGGGCCTCCGGGTCGTCCTTCTTGTCCTCGCGCACCCTTGCGACCACGAGCGCATCGCGCTGCAGCCAGGCGCGGGCCGCGGCGAGCACGTTGGCATCCTCGGCGAACTGCTCGACGAGGATGAAGCGCGCGCCCTCGAGCGCGGCAGCCGCGTCGGCCACGCCCTTCGCGGCGTCGACGAACGTGGCGGCGAACACGGACGGGTCCTGCGCCGGGTCGGCGAGCAGGCCCGTGGCGAGGGGTTCGAGCCCCGCCTCGCGGGCGATCATCGCCTTGGTGCGCCGCTTCTGCTTGTAGGGCAGGTACAGGTCCTCGAGCTCCACCTTGGTGACGGCACCGGCGATGCGCGCGCGCAGTTCGGCCGTCAGCTTCCCCTGTTCCTCGATGCTGGCCAGGATCGCCGTGCGGCGTTCCTCCAGCTCCCGCAGGTAGACGAGCCGCTCGCTCAGCGAGCGAAGCTGGACGTCGTCGAGGCCGCCGGTGGCCTCCTTGCGGTAACGGGCCACGAAGGGAACGGTCGCGCCCTCGTCGAGGAGCTGGACCGCCGCGGAAACCTGCGCCTCCCGGACCTGCAGCTCTGCTGCGATCCGGGCTTCGATCGTCTGCACCAAGTGTGTTGCCTCCCTGCACCGCCTGACCGCGGTGGAGTGCCGACACCGTAGCGACGGCGCGCGGTGCGTCAAAGGTCGTTGCAGCCGCCGCGCATGCGATTCACGGGGCCCCCTTGCACATCGACGCGCCTGCGAACACCATCGCCGCGTGCCGTTTGCCAGCATCCCCTTCGGCCGCCTCGCCTGCGCACTCGCCACCTGCGCAGCCCTCGCAGCGCCGCTGCTCGCGCAGGAGAACACGAGCCGCGACCTGACCATGCTGCCGTTCCGGTTGCGGCAGGGCTGGAACACCCAGCTCGGACTGCCGCAGGGCACCATCTCCGCGATCGTCGAGGACTCGCTTGGCTTCCTGTGGCTCGGCACCTTCGGCGGCATGGTGCGCTTCGACGGCAACGAGTTCGAGGTCTTCGACCAGTCGCGCGTGCCCGAGCTGCGATCGAACTACATCTCGAGCCTGCACATGGACCGCGAGGGCACCCTGTGGATCGGCACCGCCGAGGGCCAGTTGCTCCACCTGCGCGACGGCACCTTCCACTCCCACGACGCAGAGCACGGACTCGCGCCGGGCGCCCTCTGGAAGATCGTGGAACTCGCCGACGGCAGGATCCTCGCCTGCAGCGACGGCGGCCTGACTGCCTGGCGCCGGTCGGGCAGGCAGTCGCTGCCTGCAGGGCTCGCGGGCATCGACTCTGCCCTCTGGGCCGAGGAGGATGGCCGTGGCAGTCTGTGGATCGCGGGACGGAAGGGCCTGTTCCGCTGGGACGGCGCGTCGCTCGAGCGCCTCGCCGCACCGGACGGGACGCCCTTTGCCGATGCGCACTGGGTCGACACCTTCGGCAACGGCGACGTCGTGGCCCTCACCGACCGCGGGCTCGCTTGGTTCCGGGGCGACGGCGTGCACCTCGACGACTCGGTCACCACGGCAACCAACTCGGCGGCCTATCGATCCGAGCGGCTGGACGACAAGACCATCCTGCTCGCCACCGACCCGCAGCTGCTGCTCCTGCGGATGGAGGAAGAACGGATCGCCACGGAGCGGTTCCAGGTCATCCCGGGCAGCACCTCCCGCACCTTCCACTTCGACCGGCACGGGCAACTCTGGGTCGGCAGCGCCAACACGGGACTCACCTGCCATGCGCGCGACGGCGTGCGCCCCATGTCCAACCAGTACCTCCGGCTGGAGGAAGGCAACAAGTCGTTTGCGGCCTCGGCCACGGGGGATCCCTGGGTCGCGTCGACCGGTTCGAACCGCCTGCACCGCATCAACCCGCGCACCGGCGCCTGCCCCATCACCGCAACCCTGCCCGTGGCCACGGACGGAGCGGGCGTGCGCGGCCTCGTCGAACTGGAGGATGCCCGCCTCCTGGTGAACGCCGACATCGGGCTGCACGTCCTGCAGGGCACCGAGTGGAAGCGCCTTGGCGAGGCGGTGGCGGGGTTCCAGACCCCGATGCTGCGCGCGGCGGACGGCAGCGTGTGGATCGGCGGGCGCGGAACGCTCGTCCGCGTGCGAGGCGAACAAGTCGAGGACGTGGGCACGGCCGTGGGCTTCCCGAAGTCCGCGATGGTCCACGCCCTCACCCAGTCCAAGGGCGGCAGCCTGTGGGTCGGCACCCAGGATGCCTTGTACTGCCTCAAGGACGACACCCTGAGCCACTGGACCGTGGCCGACGGACTGCCGGTCGGGCAGGTGCGCGCCCTGCTGCCGCTCGCGGACGGTCGCCTGTGGATCGGGACCTACGGCGGCGGGATCGCGTGCTTCGACGGCACGCACATCCGCAAGGTGGCGGTGGACCAGGGCCTGATGAACAACGCGGTGTCGCGCCTCGACCTCGACAGCAACAACCGGGTCTGGGCGAACACCAACCTCGGCGCCTTCTCCATGCGCCTCGAGGACCTCGATGCCGTCGTCTCGGGCCGGGCCAGTGTCGTGAGCTGCTACCCGGCGCGCACGGGCGAGGCCGGAGGCCCATCGGGCGTGATGGTCGACGGCAGGGCGCTCCTGCTGCCGACCGTGTACGGCGTCACGATGCTCGACCTCGGCATCGTCGAGCCGCCGCCAGTGGCGCCGGGCATCCTCCTCACCGAGTTCCTGGCGAACGAGCAGTCCCTCGACCCCGAGCGCAACCACTTCATCCC
>JBEATZ010000113.1:0-7948 GCA_041161695.1 Planctomycetota bacterium
GCACGCGCGTGAGCAGTTCCTCGGGCCGCTTGGTGAGGTAGTGGATGCCGTCGTCGCGGTAGAGCTCGCCCGCGGGGATGGTGCGGGTGCCGTCGGTGCCGACCAGTTCGACCTTTGCCTCGAGCGCGCACACCACGGGCACCGAGTCGGAACTCTGCACGGCCCAGCAGCGCGGGCTGCCGGGGGCGACCCAGCAGATGTCGCCGTCCTTCTTCATGCAGAAGGAGATCGACTCGCGCCACTCGAACGTCTGGTCGTAGTAGGTGCAGCGCGTGTCGAGCAGCAGGTTGCCGCCGAAGGTGCCCATGTTGCGCAGCAGCGGGGTGCTGATCTCGGACACGGCATGGGCGAGCGCCGGGTAGTGCAGCTTGACGAGCGGGTGGTTCTCGATGGCCGTGAGCGTGACCATCGCACCGATCGTGAGGCCGCCGTCCGGGCGCACCTCGATCGCGTGCAGCTCCTTCAGGTGCTGCAGCGAGATCACGTGTGCGGGCACCTGCTGGCGCCGCTTCATGTTGGGGTACAGGTCCGTGCCGCCCGCGACGTACATCGAGTTGCGGCCGTTGGCAGCCGCGATGCGCACCGCCTCGGCGGCGGTCTTCGGCTGGTGGTAGGTGAAGGGTGGGAGCCTCAGCATGGTTGCATCCTCACTTCGCGGCCTTCTTGTCGCGCTTCGGCTCGTTCCAGGCCGTGCCGTCGCCGCCCTGCCAGGGCGTCTTGACCTTGAGGGACTCGCCGAAGTCGACCTTCGGCATCTCGGTCGGACCAAAGCGCGCGTCCTTGCCGGCCTTGGCGGCCTGCATGGCAGCGTGCACCTTCTCGAACGTCACGGGCACCTCGTCCACGCGCGCGCCGGTGGCGTCGAAGATGGCATTGGCCACGGCAGGCATGATCGGGAGCAGCGGGCCCTGACCCACCTCCTTGGCGCCGAACGGACCGTTGCGGTCCGGGTCCTCGACCACGTAGGTGACGACCTCGGGCATCTCGAGCGTCGACGGGCTCTTGTACTCGAGCAGCGACGGGATCTTGTGGACGAAGATGCGGTGGCCCTTGTGGTTGCGGTCGCGGTAGGCCATCTCCTCCATCATCGCCTCGCCGAGGCCCATGTAGACGGAGCCCTCGATCTGCCCCATCGCCACGGTCGCGTTGATCGGACGGCCGATGTCGTGCGCGACCCAGATCTTGGGCACCCGGTAGACGCCGGTGTCGAGGTCCACGTCGACCTCCACCACCGCAGCCGAGTAGCTGTAGCTGGGCGAGGGTCCGACGCCGCCGCCGCGGAACTTGGCGGCTGCCTTGGGCGGCGTGTAGCTGCCCACGGTGCCGATGGTGCCGAAGCGTGACTCGGCGGCCACGATGGCCTCGAGGAAGCTGCAGCCCTTCGCAGGATCCTCGCTGTCGAACACGCGGCAGTCCGCGAACACGAGGCGCGAGGCGGGGACGCCGAGGTGTTCGGCTGCGCCGCGGGCGAGGATGTCGCGCGCGCGCTCGGCGGCCTGCAGCGCTGCGTTGCCCGTCATCACGGTCACGCGCGAGCTGTAGCTGCCGAGGTCGACGGGCGTGAGGTCGGTGTCGCTCGTCACCACACGGATGCCGAGCGGGTCGATGCCCAGGACCTCGGCGGTGATGTAGGCGAGGATCGAGTCCGATCCCTGGCCGATGTCGGTGGAACCGCAGAACACGGTCACGAGGCCGCTGCGGTCGACCTTGAGCTGCACGCCCGAGTGCGGCATGCCGTTCCAGTAGATCGGCAGGCCGGCGCCGCTCAGGTAGCTGGAGCAGGCGATGCCGAGCCCGCGCCCGCGGCCGAGCTTGCCGCGGCGCTGCTTCCAGCCCGAGCCGTCCACCACCTTCTGGATGCACTGGCCGAGGCCCATCGAGCCGATGCGCAGGAAGTTCGCGGTGAGCGAATCGCGCGGCGCGAGGTTGTCGAGGCGCATCTGCGCCGGGTCGAGGCCGAGGTCGCAGGCGATCTTGTCGAGCTGCACCTCGAGGGCGAAGCGCGGCTGCGGCGTGCCGTGGCCGCGCTTGGGGCCGCACGGTGCCTTGTTGGTGAAGAAGCGCGCGCCGCGGAAGTGGTAGTTGCGGACCTTGTAGGTCACCGTCTGCAACGCGCCCGTGTAGAAGGTCGAGGCCGTGCCGTAGCTGCCGTAGGCGCCGCCGTCGAGGTAGCTCTCGAAGTCGAGCGCGGTGATCTCGCCGTTCTTCTTCACGCCGATGCGCGCCTTCATGTGCACCGGGTGGCGGCCGCGGTGGCACCAGAACACCTCTTCGCGGGTCAGCGCGACCTTGACGGGCCGACCGGTGACCATCGACAGCTTGCAGGCCGCGATCTCGTGGTTGAACGGGTCGCTCTTGCCGCCGAAGCCGCCGCCATTGGGGCAGGCGATCACGCGGACGTGGTGCGCGGGCAGCGGGTGCAGCACGCGGCTCAGCGCCTTGTGCAGGTAGTGCGGCGTCTGCGTCGACGACCAGATCGTGAGCTTGCCGTCCTTGTCGAAGTGCGCGAGCGACGCATGCTGCTCCATCGGCAGGTGCGTGTTGCCCTCGAAGAAGAACAGGTCCTCGCGGACGTGATCGGCCTCGGCGAAGCCCTGTGCCAGGTCACCGAACTCGAGGTTCTCGAGGCGGTGGATGTTGCCGCGCACGCCGTAGTCGTGGATGCGGGGCTCATCGTGAGCCGCTGCCTCGTGCGCGCCGCCCATGGTCGGCAGCACCTCGTACTGGACCTCGATCAGGCGGCACGCCTCCCAGGCCGTCTCCTCGTCCACCGCGGCCACCGCGGCGACGGGATCGCCCACGAAGCGCACGCGGTCGGGGCACAGCGCATGCTCGTCCTGGCTCACCGGCAGGATGCCGAAGGGGATCGGCAGGTCCTTGCCCGTGATGATCGCGTGCACGCCCTTCAGCGCCTTCGCCTTGCTGACGTCGATGTGCACGATGCGCGCATGGGCATGCGTGCTGCGCAGCAGCTTCATGTGCAGCATGCGCGGCAGCGACAGGTCGTCCGCGAAGCGCGTGAGGCCCGCCACCTTGCTGCGCGCGTCGACCTTGCGCATCGGCTTGCCGATGACCTTGAGGTCCTCCTTGCGCGTGTCGTGGCGCCAGGGAGCCGCGGGGGCTGCCGGGTTCACCGGGCTGTTGTCAGTGGCCATGGATCGACTCCTTGCTGGGCTCCGCCTGCTCGCCGCGCATGCGCGCGGCCGCGAGTTCGACGGCCTCGAAGATCTTGAGGTAGCCGGTGCAGCGGCAGAGGTTGCCGGCGAGGGCTTCCTTGACGGTGTTGCGGCACGGCTTGGGGTTCTGGCGGATCAGCGCCTCCGCGGCCATCAGGATGCCGGGGGTGCAGTAGCCGCACTGGGCGGCGCCGAGGTCGGCGAAGGCATCCTGCAGCGGGTGCAGGTTGGGCCCGCAGGCCATCCCCTCGACCGTGCGCACGTCCTTGCCCACGGCGTCGATGGCGAGCATCAGGCAGCTCAGCACCGGCGTGCCGTCGACCTGGACCGTGCAGGCGCCGCACTCGCCCAGCTCACAGCCGTGCTTGGTGCCGGTCAGCGTGAGTTCCTCGCGCAACACCTCCAGCAGGGTCTTGTGCGGGACGAAGGCGACTTCGTGCGGCTCGCCGTTCACCCGGAGGGTGACGAGCACCTTGGCGGTCTCGGTCATGGGGCGGAGGAGGATAGCGACCCCCACCCCCACCGGGAAGCATCAGGGCGGGCGCCGGGCACCCCGCCGAGGCCCGGCTACCGGTTCTGCGCAACCCGCTCCACCTGCTCCAGGTACTGCTGGATGTTGTCGCGCGGCTTGAGGGCCTGGGCGCGACGCAGCATGGGCAGCGCCTCCGCGTACTTGCCCATGCCCACGAGCATCTGGGCGTGGCGCACCTTGGCATCGGCCTCGAAGGCCTCGATGCCGGACGCCTGTTCGAACCAGAATGCCGCCCGCTCCTTGTCGCCGGTGCGGCTGGCGTACTGGCCGAGCAGGATGAGCGCATCACCGTCGAGCGGGTCCATGGTGACGATCTCCTGCAGGATGCGGGCCTCCTCCTCACCCGCCCCCTTGGCCACCGCGATCCTCGCCCGCAGCCGCAACAGTTCCTTCTTCTCGGCGGCACCGAGGGTGCTGCCGCGGAGTTCCTCGATGCGCGCGACGAGCGGCTCGACCTCTGCCACTGCACCCCGGGCCGCGAGGACGCGGGCCGCGCGCAGCGCACGGTCGGGCTTGCTTGCCGGGAACTTCTCGAGCACCTGCAGGTAGCGGCTCACGCCGAGGTCGAAGAGCTCCTCGTTCACGTAGATGTCGCCGAGGGTGTTGAGGCTGTCCGCGCTCGACTGGCCCATGCCGTCCACCACCTCGTAGTTCTCGGCGGCCTTGCGCGGCTGGCCGAGGCCCAGGTAGGCATTGGCCTGCAGCAGCCACAGGTCGGCGCGAGCCGGGTTCTGCTCGAGCAGCATGGCGCAGAGCGACGAGGCGTCGGCAAAGCGCTTCTGCTTGAAGAAGCTCCGGGCGAGCCCCATCTTCCAGTCGAGCGCTGCCGGGTCGAGAACGTTGGCCATGCGGTAGGCGGACTCGGCAGCGAGGTGGTTCTCGGTCGACGAGTAGGCGAACCCGAGCAGGCCCCAGGTCGTTGCGTCGCCGCCGCCGATTTCGACCACCTTCGTGAGCGAGCGCACTGCCTTGGGGAAGGCAGCCTTGCGCACGTGGATGATGCCGAGGTTCTTCCACGCCCGGCGGAACTTGGGGAACTTGGCGACCGCTGCCTCGTAGTTGGTCGCGGCATCGTCCAGTTGCTCCTGCTGGAAGTGCAGGTTGGCGAGGGTGAAGTCGAAGACCGCACTCGCGTCCTTGCCGGCCTGCGTGCGCACGAGTTCGACGGCCTCGGCCACCTTGTTGGCGGAGATGAGCTCGAACACCTGCTGCAACTGGTCCCGCTCCACGAGCGTGACCCGTGGCTCGATCTCGGTCTCGGCGGCATAACTCTCGGCGAGCTGCAGCCTGAAGGACCGGTCGTTCCAGAGCGCGAGCTCGGACACGTCGAGACCCTTGTCCTGCGCGAGCAGCGCAGGCGCACAGGGCACGACCATCGTCAGGGCCGTGAGCAGGATGCCGGGAAAGGAGGGGTGGGACTTCATGTCAGGAACCCTTGGGGAAGGTGACGGGAACGCGCATGCGGAACCGCACGGGCTTGCCGTTGCGCTTGCCCGGCTCGAACCGCCACTGGCGGACGGACGCCAGCGCAGGGCGTTCGAAGACGGGATCGGTCGACTTCTGCACGACGGGGTTCTCGACCCGCCCCTGCTCGTCGACCACGAAGAGGATGTGGACGGTCCCGGGTGCCTTGCGGCGGGCTGCGGAGTCGAGCACCGGGCCGGGCTGGTGGACCACGCGCGGCTTCTGGTCGAGGTCGGCCAGGGAGAACAGGTCGTCGACCCCTCCTCCCCCGCCAGACGCGCCCAGTGCATTGAGCTTGATGGCGAAGTCGCCACCCATCGCACCCTCGCTCACGCCGGGGTTGAGCGCCAGCTCCAGTTGCGAGAGGTCGAGCGGCTGCGATGCCTCCTCGAGTTGCGGAGGCTTGTCGTCCTGTTGCTCGGGCTCCTGCTCGGGCTCCTCTTCGGGCGGCGGTGGCGGCGGCGGGACGTCGGCCGTGTTCATCACGCGCAGGTCGAGGTCCGGGGGCGGCGTCTCGCTGATCACCTGCACGAGGGGCAACAGGAGGAACAGCAGCAGGGCGCATGCAAGGCCCCCTGCGACGACGAGGATGCCGTGCAGCACCTTGCCCAGCAGGCGGGAGAACCAGTGCACGCGCACCATCGCTCAGGCCTTCCTCGACGAGGAGGTGGCGACACTGACCTTCTCGGCGCCGCCGAGCTTGGCCTCGTCGAGGACGCGCACGAGCAGGCCGGTCTGGGCCGTCGTGTCCGCCTGGATGATCACGGGGATCTCCTCCTTCTGCAGCATCCGCCGGACCAGCGGCTGCACGCCGCTCACGCCGATCTCCTTGCCGCCGTAGACGACCTCTCCTGCAGCCGTGACGGCGATGAGGATGCTGGTCTTCTCGAGGCGGGATGCCGATGCCGCCTGCGGCTTGTCGACCTCGACCCCGGTCTCCTCGACGAAGGTGGTCGTGACGATGAAGAAGATCAGCAGGATGAAGACGCAGTCGATCATCGGGCTGAGATCGATGGCGCCGCCCACGTCCTCGGAATTCGATTCGCGAAACCTGCCCATGTGTGTTCTCGTCGGTTGCTGCGTTGGCCGGGTTCAGGCTGCGGCCTCAGCCGCCTTGAGCCTGCGATGGAGGATCTGGGTCCACACGGACTCCAGGTGCGCGAGGAAGACCTTGTGGCGCTGGTGCAGGCGGCTGATCCGGTACTGGAAGAACAGTCCCGGCAACGCCACCACGAGGCCGGTCTCCGTGGTGATGAGGGCCTCGCTGATGCCCTTGGCGATCATCCCCATGGTCTGGTCGCCGCCGGAGCCCTTCGCGAGCGCGGCGAAGGTGGCCAGCATGCCGGTGACGGTGCCGAACAGTCCCAGCAGCGGGGCGGTGCCGACGCAGATCGTCATCACCTTGAGGTCGCGCTCGATCGGCGCGCTCTCGGTGATCCGCAGGCCCTGGAACACCGTGGCCGCCTGTTCGAGCGTGGTCGTCGCGGTGACGGTGTCCAGCAGGTCCCCGACGGGACCACGCCGCTCCCCGGGCTGGTCGATCCAGCGACGCCAGGTCGATTCGCGTACGGCGAGGAAGCGCTTCTCGCGGAGGCGCAGCTGCACGTGCACACCGAGCCCGAACAGCACGATGGCGTTCACGGCGATCGCGACCATGCCCCAGCCTCCCGCGAGCCAGACCTCGACGGCCTGCTCCCAGAGGGACTGCAGCTGGGCGCGAGCCCACGCGATGTCGATGGCGCCGGGGCTGTTCATGCCGTCTGCACCATGCGCTCCTTGCGCAGTGCGTCGCTGCGCTTGAGCTCGTTGAGGAACGCAATGGCCGCCTTGTCCATGTCGTCGCCGATGGCCTTGGCCTTGCGGGACAGGAAGGCGTGCAACAGGAGGGAGGGGATCGCGACGATCAACCCGTACTCGGTGGTGATGAGTGCCTCGCTGATGCCGCTCGAGAGCGTCTTCACGTCACCGGTGCCGAACACCGTGATCAGCTTGAAGGTGTTCATGATGCCGGTCACCGTGCCGAGGAGGCCGAGCAGCGGGGCCGAGGAGGCACAGATCGCGACGAACGGCAGGAAGCGCTGCAGCTTGAGCCTTGCGCTCATGCCGTGCTCGTACATGACCTCCTCCACCAGTTCCGCAGGCTCCCCCATGTGCTCCACGCCTGCAGCGAGCATGCGACCTGCGGGGCCCCGCATGTCCGCTGCCCGAGCCGTCGCGGCCTCGCGGTCCTGGCTGCCGACTGCCTTGACGAGGGCATCGAGCTGCCGCTGCTGTACGCGCGGCGTGAGCGAGAGGCCGATCCACTTGCACAGGGCCACGAGCAGTGCTGCCGCGGCCATGCCGAGGATGGGCCACATGACCGCGCCGCCGGCGAGGATGTGCTCGACGAGGGTTTCCTCGGTCTCGTCGATCTTCTGGGCATTGCCCTGGGTGGGGTCGAAGACGAACGAACCGCCGATGCCCAGCACGGCCAGGGCTGCCTGCTCGAGGTTCTCGGGAGCCCGGAGGGGCACCACTGCAGGCTCGAGCGATCCGAGGCGCTGTTCGGTGGGACCGATCACCTTGCCGTCCGCGCTGCGGAACAGGGTCGCCGGCCCCACCATGAGGTAGGTGCCACGCTGCACGATGCCGTTGGTGTCGACCGCGGTACCCTCGAATCGCGTCCCGCCGAGCACGTCCTCGAGCCGCGAAATCGACTCTGAGAGCAGGTCCGTCTTCGCCTCGAAGACCTGCCCTTCCGACAACTGGGTGTTCTCGGCAGCCAGCTTCGCACGCT
>JBEATZ010000132.1:0-2604 GCA_041161695.1 Planctomycetota bacterium
GCCGGCTCACCGGCTCGGTTGCGAGGTCCGCCACGCACGGGTGCATCGGCGCAGCCACACGCGGCGTTCCATGGTGCCGGCGGGGACGAAGCCTGCCTTGCGGATGCCGCGCACCGATCCCTCGTTCGAGGCGCTGCAGTAGATCCACAGCTCCTGGCCCGGAGCGAGCGGCTGCAGGTTCTCGAGCACCGCCGTGTAGATCCCCTGGCCGCGGCACGCCTCCGGCGTCCAGGTGTCGTACACCACGGTGACGGGGCCGGGCAGCGGCATCGAAACCCCGGTGCCGACCTCGCTCGAGGCCACGATCTCCGTGCGCGTGCCGAGCCACGCAACGTGCACGACCTGGTCGCCGCGCCGTGCCAGCAGCAGCCGGTCACCCTGCTTGAGCTGGTGCCGTGCATTCCGCATGCGGCGGACATCGAAGTGTTCCGGGTCCTGCGCGGCACACGACGCGAGGTCGGACAGCCTGCCCTCGTGGAGTCGCAGACCGAGGGCGTCGAGTGCAGCAGGGGATTGCCGGGCCGACCGGCAGAACACCAGCACCGTGTCGCGCCGGTACACGCACTGCAGCAGCATGCGCACGATCCGTCGCGCGACTCCCGGCACGCCGTGGCGACGCAGCGCCGAACGGAGGCCGAGAGCCTGCTCGAGGAGGAACTTGCCGATGGCGTGCAGCCGGGGACGGCCGCGGATGGCCGCAGCCAGCGCCAGTCTCGCGCGCTCGACCGCGCCAGCCACCCCGGGAGCCACCAGCAGCAGGTGGCGGTTCGGGCGGTCGTGGTTGGCGAAACGACGCTTGAAGGACTCGTCTCCGCGCGTGAAGTCGAACTCCACCAGACCCTGGTCGCGCGCTGCTTCCATCAGTTTCTTCAGCAGCACCTCGCCCGGTCCCTCGTCCCAGTAGTCGACGTGGATGGTGGGCTTGTACCACGTGAACCGACCGTCGCAGACGAAGCCGAGATGGAAGGCCACGGTCGTGTTCCCGCAGAGGAGCCGCACGAAGTGCAGTTCCGTGGCAGGATCCAGCAGGTCGAGGAGCGCCTCGTAGAAGACCCGGCTGCGCGGGTCCGAGAGGTTGCTGCGATCGCCTGAACAGGCGCGGCGAGTCGCATGCTGTGCGAAGAACTCGGAGAGCAGGGCCCGGATGGCCTCCCGGTTGGTGATGCGCTCGAACCGCAGCGCGCCTCGCTTGGCGAGCGCCTTCTCGTGACGGCGGAGGCTCTGCTTGGCGAGGATGGGTTCGTAGTCGGCGGGGGAGGGTGCGAGCAGCGTGGGGCACGGGTCGCCCGGGAGTGCCACGAAGCGACCAGCCCACCTCGGGGCAAGTGCCGCATGCGCCTGCACGAGCAAGGCGTCCGGCGGGAGGTGCTGGAAGAACACGCGCCGCACGCCATGCGCATGCAGTGCCTCGAGCGCTGCCGTGAGGACCGCCCCGGCTCGCGACGGCTCACAGATCAGGTCGCAGTAGTCCGCATCGGGCATGGCGAGGAAGCGCACTTCCCCGCGTTCGCGTGCAAGCGGCAGGATGCCGACCACCCGATCGCCCTCGCGCACGACTGCCGTGCAGAGGCTGCGTCGCTCGCCGTGCGCCCGCCACGTCGCGAGCTGCCATGGCCACGTGTGGAACACCTGTGGGCGTGGGTGCACTGCGAGCAGCCGGTCCCACTCGGGCGCCAGGGCGGCCAGTTCGGCGAACTCGGTCACCACCTTGGCCGTGAAGGTCATGAGTGCCACATGGCAGCGAGCATGCTGCGCAGTCCACTGGCCCGGAACAGGAACGGCTCCATGCCCACGTGGCCGGGGATGCCGATGCGTTCGATGCGGTGGCGATGGGGGCGAGCGGGGTTGACCTGCTCCATGAGGGTGAAGGCCATGCGATAGCCTGCTCGCTCGACGGCCGCCAGGACCTCGGGGGAGACGTCCTCCGGACCACCGTTGGGATAGACGAGCGCCGGGCACGTGCCGACCTCCTGCTCGATCCGTCGGCGGCTCGCAACCAGTTCGTGCTCGAGCTGTGCGGGCTGCAGGCGGCTCAGGATCGGGTGCGAACACGTGTGGGAGGCGATGTGCATGCCCATCGCGTGCGCCTGCCGCACCTCGTCCCAGTTCATGAAGCGCCAGAGTTCCTCGTCGCTGCGGGCCTCGAGCGGCAGTGGCCTGCCCTCTGCCAGCCTCGCGACGTAGGCGCGCCTCGCATCGTCGGGCATCCGCTTGCAGGTGCGGCGCACCTCGATGGCGAGTCGTTCGCGCGCTGCAGGGTCGCCTGGCCTGTCGATCGTGCTGCCGTCGGGCCTGGGGATCCGCCCTTCCGCCCACGTGCCGAGCCGCAAATCCACTTCCATCGGCCACAGCATCCGGTCGGTGCCGATGTAGTCGGTCGACACGCTGATCAGGGCCGACATGCCGTGTTGCCTGAGGATCGGCGCCGCGACCGTGAGGTTGTTGCGGTAACCGTCGTCGAAGGTGATGAGCACGGCATGCGGAGGCAGTGCGGCACCGCCCTCGACCCACGCGAGCACGTCGTCGGCCGAGACCACGCGGAAGCGCCGCTGCAGGACCTCGAGGTGGGCCGCGAACTCGGATGCGCCCACGGTGTTGCGGTAC
>JBEATZ010000142.1:0-4527 GCA_041161695.1 Planctomycetota bacterium
TCGTCATCGCCACGGCGGTGCCGTTGGCGTTGCCGAAGGTGACCGTGTTCAGGGTGTAGCCCGAGCCGTTGTTGAGGCCCACGGTCAGCGAGGGCGAGGCGCCGTTCTCGACGGTGACGAAGTCGCTGCCGCCCGTGCTGTCCAGGTTGCCCACGTAGAGGTCGACCTGGCCGGTGGAGGGCAGGAGGAAGTTCTGGGCCGTGCCGAGGGTCGGCAGGCCGGCGGGTGCCGGCGTGGTGTCCGCGGCGGCGCCGCCCGGGATGACGTAGGGGCCGGTGCCGCTGTAGTTGCTGTAGCCGTTGTTGGTCCAGCTGTTGCCGGCACCGTCGTCGTAGACGGGGGCATCGGTCGCGAGCGCGCAGCCGAAGTAGCTGCCGCTCAGAGCCTGGCCGCCGATGCGGTCGAGGAAGATGGCGTCCTCGGCACCGGTCACGGTGCAGCGGGAGACCACGCCGGGGCAGCTGGCGGGGAGGACCGAGCCAGTGAAGCCGATGCCCACCTCGCAGCTGCTGAAGGTGGTGTTGATGAGGTCGACGGCGGCGGCGTCGTAGCCGAGGAAGCCCGGCGAACCGGTGCTGCTTCCGCCGGTGTAGTTGAAGCCGGTCACCGTGCAGCCGTTGAGCTCACCCGAAGCCCCGTAGCCGATCTGCACGCCCACCTGGGCGACTGCCGCGGTCGGGCCGGCACCCGTGAAGGAGCTGCCCGTCGCCGTGAAGTCGGCGCTGAAGAACACGGCCGCGCAGCTCTTGCCGCACTCCGCAACCGAGCCGTTCACGAACTGCACGAGGCAGGGGTTGGCGACGCCGTCACCGCGCACCCAGATGCCCGCCGTGCCCGTACCGCCGTCCAGCGGGTTGGCGCGCACGTTGACGATGGCCACGTTCTCGAGCGTGCCGTCGGCGCCGTTGCGGAAGTAGGCACCCATGGCGCGGCCCGATGCGGGCACGCGGAAGTTGCCGTCAAGAGTCACGTCCCGCAGGTTGACGGTGGCAGAACCGTCGACGAGCCACACGGTGGCGTGGGCTGCGGGGGTGGGGGAGCCGAGGCTGCCGGTGGGCAGCGAGGTGGTCAGCGTGCTGTGCGCACGGATCACGCTCGCGCCGATGCCGGCGCCGACGAAGCTCAGGTTCTTGGATCCCAGCGAGATCACGCCCTGTTCGTCGCCGTAGGTTCCGGCTGCCAGGTAGATCACCCCGCCTGCAGCCGCCACGCTGGCCGCGTGGTTGATCGTCTGGAAGGGCGAGGCCGCGGACGTGCCGCTGTTGGCGTTGTTGCCGGAGGGGGACACGTACCACTGGGCGGAGGCCGTGGCCGCCAGCGAACCGAGCGCGAGGACGAGATGGCGAAGTTGCATGGGATCTCCTGGATACACAGCAATCCCGGCGCCCTGCAGGTGGTCAGGAGGCCGGGGTTGGCTCGAACGGGATGTCTACGGGGTGTGCAAGATTGCGGAAGGAAAGGTGCCGGTCAGAACCCGATGCGGATGCGAAGACCCGCGGAGAGGGCGATGCCGGGGAAGAACGAACCGGTGGCAGCGGTGTCGAGGACGCCTGCCTGGCCGAAGACCTCGAAACCCGCCAGCGACGGCGAGCTCGGGATCGGCAGGGCGGCGTAGGCCGTGCCCGCACCACTGGTGACGGAGAACCACGAGGCGCCCACGTTGCCGATGAGCAACTGGCAGGGTGCGCCATTGACCTGCGTGGTGCCGAGGGCAATGAAGGCGGGCGTGAACGCCGCTGCATTGCTCAACTGCAGGCCGAAGGTCGCGCTGGGCTGCACCGAGGCGCCGTTGGCCTCGAGGTACGGGATCGCCGCGCCGGTGCCCGGGCAACCGGTGCCGTAGGGCTGCACGAGTGCCGTCGGACGGCTCTCCAGCACCACGACCTGCTGCAGGTTGGCATCGGCGTAGTAGATGTCCGCCTGGGCGTCGGCGTTGGAGAGGCCGATGCCGATCGACGTGGGCGTGGCACCGGTCAGGGCGATGCCGCCCGAGCCGAAGCCGATGCCGCCGACGTACCCGCCGAGGATGCTCACCGAGCCACCCACGAGGTTGGCCACGGTGGCGTCCACGAGGCCGTCACCGTCGATGTCGCCGGTGGCCAGGGCGCGGGGTGCGCGGTCGACCAGGTAGGAGCTCTGCTGGAAGCTGAGGGTGCCCACCTGCTCGAAGACCTCGACGCCGCCGGGCGCGGTGCCCAGCAGGTTGCGCAGCGTGGTGACCAGGTGGTCGCCGTCGCCGTCGCCGTCGAGGTCGCTGATCAGCACCTCACCCGGGTTGGCGGGGATGCTCACGTTGCCAGCGGCAGTGAACAGGCCGGTGCCGCTGCCGGTGAAGCGGTGGACGAGGCCGGTCGTGGCATCGCCCTCGCTCACCACGATGTCGGCCTTGCCGTCGCCGGTGATGTCGCCGATGGCGACGCCGCGGCAAGCCTTGGCGAAGGCGGTGGAGGGGAACAGCTGGCCCTCGAGGAAGGCCGTGCCGTTGCCGAGGTTGACGAGGAAGCGCGCATTGCCTGCGGTGAGCACGCCCGAGCCGTTGTCGGTGATGGCGAGGTCGGCGAGGCCGTCCCCGTTGACGTCACCGGACGCGAGTGCGCTGGGCGAGATCGAACCGTTCACGACCGGCGTGGGCTGGACCCAGTTGGATCCGGTCCACAGCCAGGTGTCGTTCAGCAGGTTGCCGGCGGCATCGACGCCGCCGAACATCACCACCGTGCCGCGCGTGCTGTCATAGGACATCGTCGCGCCGTAGCGGGCGGTCGGCACCGTTCCGGGCGTCTTCTGCGCCCAGGTGGTGCCGTTCCACTCCCACGTCTCGCTGCTGATGCCGCTCGTGGTAAGGCCGCCGAACAGGACGGCGCGCGGGCCGGTGGAGGCCATCGCGGCGCCCTGACGCGCCGAGGGCGAGGTGGCCGGGCTCAGCTGCGTCCAGGTGGTGCCGTCCCACGTCCAGGTCTGGTTGCTGAAGGTGAAGGGGAAGGACAGGCCGCCGAACAGCAGCGTGCTGCTGCCGTGGTAGGTCATGGCATGGCCGATGCGGGCCGAAGGGGCCGTGGCCGGTGCGCTGGCGGTCCAGGTGGTGCCATCCCATTCCCAGGTGTCGCCGAGGAAGCCGGTGCCGAGGCCGCCGAACACCACCACGCGGTCGCGGGCGCTGTCGTAGGCCGCACCGTGCGAGGAGCGCGCCGAGGGCGAGGTGGCCGGGCTCAGCTGGCTCCACGTGGTGCCGTTCCAGCTCCACGTCTCGTTGGACCGGGTCAGGCCGTTGGTGCCGCCGAAGAGCACCGTGAGGTTGCTCTGGGAGTCGTAGGCCATCGTGTGGGCCTCGCGGGCCGAGGGCGAGCTGGCGGGGCTCTGCAGGCTCCATGCCGCCCCGTCCAGGAGCTGCGTGTCGTTGCGGACGCCGTTCAGGGGTGCCGAACCGCCGAACAGCACCACGCGGTTGGCGGCGCTGTCGTAGGCTGAGGCCGCGTTGCCGCGGACGGCCGGGGGAACCACCGTGCCGCTGGCGGCCGTGGGCGTCCCGTACGTGAGGGCTGCGACCTGCGTGAAGGCGCCGCTGCCGTTGTTGGCGAACACGTACACCTTGTTCTCGTTCGTCGCAGGCGGGACGTTCTCGGTGAGCACCGCGAGGTCCGTGCCGGCGCTGCCGTTGAACTCACCGCTCACGATCGCCACGGCCTGGCCGTTGGCGTTGCCGAAGCTGGTCGTGCTGATGGTGTAGCCCGAGCCGTTGTTGAGGCCGATGGACAGGCTCGGGGTCGCGGCCTGGTTGACCGTGGCCCAGTCGCTGCCGCCGCTGCCGTTCAGGTTGCCGACCACCAGGTCGACGGGCGCGTTGCCGGCGATCGAGTAGGCGACCGGTGCGCCGACCACGGCGGGCTTGGCGGGTGCCGGCGTGGTGTCGCTGGCGCCGCTGCCACCGGGGATCACGTAGGGGCCGGTGCCCGAGTAGTTGCTGAAGCTGTTGCCCGACCAGGTGTTGCCCGAGCCGTCATCATACGCGCAAGCAGCTCCCGACAGTGCGTTGCCGAAGTAGTTGCCGCTGATGGTGAGGCCGCCGACGCCGTCGAGGGTGATGGGTTCCTCGGCGCCGCTCACGGAGCAGTTGGTGATCGTGCCGGTGATCGCGCCGGGCGTGGGGTCGATGAAGTAGATGCCCGCCTGGCAGTTGGAGACGCTGCAGTCGGTCAGGGCGACCGCGCTGGCTTCGTAAGCGAGGAAGCCGTTTGCGACGGCGGTTCCCGGGGTGAAGTAGATGTTGGAGATCGTGCAGCGATTGAGCTCGGCGCTCGCGCCGTAGCTGATCTGCACGCCCACCTGCGCCACGTTTGCCGTGGCGCCCATCCCGCCGATGGTGGTGTCGTTTGCTTCGACGTCGGCATTGAAGAATGCAGCAATGCCAGCCTTGCCGAAGTTGTTGAGCGAGCAGTTGCGCAGGGTCACCAAGCAGGGATCACCCGAGCCGTCGCCGCGCACATAGAGTTCCACCTGGCTGGTGCTGAAGACGAACGGGTCGTAGCGCAC
>JBEATZ010000148.1:0-8346 GCA_041161695.1 Planctomycetota bacterium
CGGTCCTCGCCGCCGTTGTTGAAGTCCGCGCCGCCCAGCTCGCTTGCGCGCGATGCAGCACGGTCGAGGAACACGAACGAGTTGCCTGCGACGGACTCGCCCCATGCAACCGACCGCGAGAAGTCCTGGTTCTCCCAGGCCGCGAGCTGCTGCTCCGCCTGCGTGCTCATGCGGTCCCACTGCCTGCCACCGAGGTGGTGCACGGCAAGGCCGCTGCACAGCAGCAGGCCGGTCACCGAGACGAGGATGGCAGACGTGATGGAGGTCCGGCCGCGCCGCGCGCTGGGAGCATTCGACATGTCGCATTCATCGACAGGTGTGGCGAATCCGCACGAGTCGCCTGCGACCACGCCATGCCATGGGCACGGCCAAGGACCTGCCGCTAGCATCCCGCACCATGTCCCGCCGCCTGCTCCTCGTCTCCAACTCCACCATGCACGGCCGCACCTACCTCGAGCACGTGATGGATGCGCTGCGCGAACAGCTGCGCGGCGTGCAGCGGTTGTTGTTCGTGCCGTGGGCGCTGACGGACCACGATGCCTATGCAGCCAAGGCAGCGCCCGCGTTCGCCAGCCTCGGCATCCGGCTGGAGTCGCTGCACCACGCGCCCAACCCCCTTGCCGCCATCGGCGCGGCGCAGGCCGTGTTCGTGGGCGGCGGCAACACCTTCCGGCTGCTCGACCGGCTGCACCGCAGCGGCGCCGCGGCCGCCATCGCCGCGCGCGCGCTGGACGGCATGCCGTACGTGGGCAGCTCCGCGGGAACCAACGTGGCCACGCGCTCGATCCGCACCACCAACGACATGCCCATCGTCATGCCCCCGACGCTCACGGCGCTCGGCCTGGTGCCGTTCCAGGTCAACCCGCACTACCTCGACCCGGATCCAGCCTCCACGCACATGGGCGAGACGCGCGAGGAACGCATCCGCCAGTTCCACGAGGAGGACGCGACGCCCGTGCTCGGCTTGCGCGAGGGCGCATGGCTCGAGGTCACGGGCACGCGCTGCATGCTGCGCGGCACGACCGGGGGCAGGATCTTCGAGCGCGGCAAGCCGGCGCGCGATGTTGCCGCAGGTCACGACCTCTCGGACTGGATGCAGGCGGAGCTTCGCAGCGACATGCGCTGATCGCGAAGCCCTCCTGCAGCACTTGCGCGATCGCGCATCGTGCAACCCATCGACCGCGCAGGTCTTCCGCAGCAACGTGCACGGGTGTCGTGCGCATCGTAACTGCGCGAATTGCACTGCAGGAAAAAGGAGTTGTGCGCGGTGATTCGCCTGATGGCGTCGCATCCGCCGCGAGGACCACAGCGATGTCGGCGGGACCCACACCACTGCCATGACACCACACGCACGCGACGGGGCGATGACGCCTCGATCCACTCATTCGTTTGGATTCTCCTTCCTGTTGTTTGCCGCCTTGTTGTGCGGTCCTGCGGTTGCGCAAGGATCGCTGCGATCCGTTCCGGTGCCCCTGCCGAAGGAAACCGACAAGTTCATTCGCGACCGTGATGCCGCGGCGCGGCTCGGCAAGGCGCTGTTCTGGGACGAGCAGGTCGGCGGTGACGGCCGCGTCTCCTGCGCCACGTGCCACTTCCACGCCGGTGCGGACTCGCGCTTCGAGAACATCCTCCATCCCGGACCGAATGGCGTGTTCGAGACACTCCTCGGCCCAGGCAGGACGGTCACCGCACAGGACTTCCCGCTGCGCGGCGACGACGTGGCCGGTTCCCCGGGCATCGTGGCGGGCCGCTTCCTCGGCCTCGACCCGATCCTTCCTGCCGACCAGCAGCAGCCCGTCAACGACGGCGTGTTCTTCCCCTTCCGCCAGGTGACCGGCAGGAACAGCCCGAGTTCCCTCCTCGCGGTCTACTACGAGACCAACTTCTGGGACGGTCGCGCCAGCGCCACCTTCAACGGCGTCGACATCACGGGCGAGAAGGGTCGCACGGTCTACGTGGACGGGGTCGACAGCCTGATCCAAACGAGCATCGCGATGGAACCCGCCAGCGCGGCATCGCAGGCCGTCGGGCCGCCCCTGAGCGCCGTGGAGATGACCTGCGACGGCAGGTCGTTCCAGGAGCTGGGCCGCAAGCTGCTGGGCCGCATGCCGCTGGCGACGCAGATGGTCGCACCCGATGACAGCCTGCTCGGGCCATGGTCCCTCTGGCCGCTGCCCGGCATCTCGCTCACCTACGAGGAGATGATCCGCGAGGCCTTCCACGAGGCCTACCACACGAGCAGCTACTCCACCGAGCAGGGTTACTCGCAGATGGAGGCCAACTTCCCCTTCTACTGGGGCCTCTCCATCCTGCTCTACAACGCGAGGCTGATCCCGGACCAGACTCCCTACGATCGCTTTGCCGAGGGGAACCTCACGGCACTCACCGCCAGCCAGCGCCGCGGCCTCGCACTCTTCGAGGACAAGGCGAGGTGCGACCAGTGCCATGGCGGACCGTTGTTCTCCGCCGCGGCCATCGACGGCGGCGACGGGGGACGCGCCTTCACCAACATCGGCCTGACGCCCCAGGACATCGATCCAGGCATCGAGAAGGGCAAGTTCAAGTCGCCCTCGCTCCGCAACATCGACCTCACCGGGCCCTACTTCCACACCGGCAGGTACCTGACCCTGCGGCAGGTCGTGGACTTCTACGACCGCGGCGGGGACGTGAACAACCGCGACAAGGACTCGCAGGTGCGCAGGCTCGGCCTCACGGAAGGCGAGAAGCAGGACCTCGTTGCGTTCATGCTGGCCCTCACCGACGAGCGGGTGCGGTACTCGCGGGCTCCGTTCGACCATCCGTCGCTCAACCTGCCGGACGGCGTGCCGCTGCCGGCCGTGGGCGCTGGTGGCCGCTCGCAGCCGATCCGCAGGTTCCTCGACGCCGACCCGTTCCAGCGCTGAGGCACGCAAGGCTGCTCCCTGCGGTTGTGCGGGAGCGGCCCATGTCCTTATCTGGCGGCATGAGGAAACTCCTGCTGTTCCCCGCACTGCTGCTGCCCGCATGCAGCAGCACCCCGTCGCCCGCGACGCCCGAGATCCCGCCCTCGTGGATCGAGTCGCACGTGCGCTTCCTGTCCGACGACCTGCTGGAGGGTCGCGGCGTTGCCACGCGCGGTGACGAGATCGCGCGCCTCTACATCCGCACACAGTTCCAGGCGGCGGGCCTGCAGCCTGCGGGAACGGACGGCACGTGGGAGCAGCCGGTGCCGATCCTCGGCCTCACCGCCGAGGTCAGCGAGCCACTGCGGGCGACGAACGGCACGGACACGATCGCATTCGAGCCGGTCACCGACTTCACGGCCGTGGCCGCGCGGCCGGCGCCCGAGACCTCCTACGACGACGCCGAGGTGGTGTTCGTCGGCTACGGCATCGACGCTCCCGAGCAGCAGTGGGACGACTTCAAGGGCATGGACCTGAAGGGCAAGGTCCTGCTGGTGATGAACAGCGACCCGGCCTCGGACCCCGGCCTCTTCGGCGGCAAGGCGCGCCTGTACTACGGCCGCTGGACCTACAAGTACGAGGAGGCGGCGCGCCGTGGGGCCGTGGGCGCGATCATCCTGCACACCAACGAATCCGCTGCGTACCCGTGGCAGGTGGTGCAGTCGAACCACGGGCGCGAGAACTTCTGGCTGCCGTTCTCCCCCGACGCTCCCACGCTCGCGATCCGCTCGTGGGTCACCGACGAGGCCGGGGCGCGGTTGTGCAGGCTGGGCGGCCACGACCTCGCCGCCCTTCGCGCGAGCGCCGAGAGCCGGGACTTCAAGCCGGTGCCGCTGGGCGTGAAGGTGTCGCTGCGCACCCGCAACACCGTGCGCGAACTGCAGTCCGCCAACGTGCTGGGCATGCTGCCGGGCAGCGACCCCGAGCTGGCGAAGGAAGTGGTGGTGATCACCTCCCACTTCGACCACATCGGCATCGGCACGGGGCGCAGCGGCGACCGCATCCACAACGGTGCGGTCGACAACGCCTCGGGTGTCGCGGGCATGCTGGCCATGGCCCGCGCCCTGCAGTCGATGCCGGCCCCCCGCCGTTCGCTGTTGTTCGCGGCCGTGACGGCCGAGGAATCGGGCCTGCTCGGCTCCAGCTGGTTCACGCGCCACCCCACCGTGCCGGTGAAGCAGGTCGTCGCGAACTTCAACGTCGACGGCCTCAACGTCTGGGGGATGACGTCGGACATCGAGTTCGTGGGCCACGGCAAGAGCGACCTCACCGACGTGGCGGACGAGGTGGCACGCTCGTTCGGCCGCTCGCTCACGCCCGACTCCAGCCCGGACGCAGGCGTGTTCTACCGCTCCGACCACTTCCCGTTCGCGCGCGTGGGCGTGCCGGCTGCCTACTTCAAGGCCGGCAGCGCGTTCCTCGACCGCCCCGAGGACCGCAAGCGCATGAAGGCATCCTTCACCACGGTGCACTACCACCAGCCGAGCGACGAGATCGGGCCGTGGTGGAACTTCGCCAGCGCGGCAGCCGACACGCGGTTGATCCTCGCGTGCCTCGTGGCCACGGCCAACCGCGCGCAGGCGCCGCGCTGGACGCCCGGCGACGAGTTCGAGAAGTATCGCTGAGCCGCAGCGCGGCTCAGCCCTTCTTGGCGCGCTGCTTGCCGGGCATCGGCACCGGGTCGACGGGCAGCGGGCCGAACTCGTAGCTGGTCGGGCCCCAGCGCTCGTCGCTGTTCATGGCCTCGTCCCAGGTGACGACCTTGCCGCTGTACGTGGCCATGCGTCCCATGATCGCGGTGAGCGTGCTCTCGGCCACGTAGTAGCCCGCGTTGATCGGCGTGCCCGAGCGGATCGACGCGAACATCGCATCGTGCTCCGCCTGGTACGGGTCGTTGTGCGGGCCGTCGTACTTCCACGCGTTCTTGCCGGTGACCGAGAAGTCGTTGAAGTGCGCCTCGCCATCGGAGCCGTAGAGGTGCTCGCTCACGTCGTTGGCGCAGCCGTCGATCTGGCGGCACTCGCTGAACAGCCAAGCGCCGTTCTCGTACTCGTACTGCACGGCATGGTGGTCGAAGATGTGGCCGTAGGCGGGATCGGTGCGCACCTGGCGACCGCCCATGCCGCGGGCGCGGATCGGGTGCGCCTGCATGGCCCAGTTGATCACGTCGAGGTTGTGGACGTGCTGCTCGACGATGTGGTCACCGGAGAGCCAGGTGAAGTACAGCCAGTTGCGGAGCTGCCACTCCATGTCGCTCCACTCGGGCTTGCGACGGTGCATCCACAGGCCGCCCATGTTCCAGGCACAGCGCGCGAACAGGATCCGGCCCAGCGCGCCGTCGTGCACCTTCTCCATGGTGGCCAGGTACCCGTTCTGGTGGTGGCGCTGCAGTCCGCTCACCACGCTCAGCTTCTTCTCGTCAGCCTTCTTCGCGGCCGCGAGGAACTGCCGCACGCCCGGGGAGTCGACGGCAATCGGCTTCTCGCAGAACACGTGCTTGCCTGCCTCGATGGCCATCTCGAAGTGGTGCGGACGAAAGTGCGGCGGGGTCGCCAGCACCACCACGTCCACGCCCGAGTCGAGCACGCCCTTCCACGCGTCCGCACCGGTGAACTTGCGCGAGTCGGCGAGGTCGATCTTCGACTTGAGCGACTCGTTCTCGGCGAGGCCCGCGATCGAGCCCTCGAGGCGGTCGCCGAACATGTCGCCTGCGGCCCACAGCTTGACCGGGCCCTTGGTGCTCAGCGCCTGGGACACCGCGCCCGTGCCGCGGCCGCCTGCGCCGATCACGCCCACCTTGATCTCCTCCGGCCCGCCCACGTGCACGAACGGCACCGAGGGCAGCACGGAGGCGCCGGCGGCCACCGAGGTGGCCTTGAGGAAGTTGCGACGGGAGACGGGCTTCATGCTCTGCACCTCTTGTTGGCGGGGACTCTGGGCTCAGGGATTCTCGAACCGCGCGCGTTCCTCGGCGCTCGGCTCCTGCAGCGGGCGCACCACGCGGAAGCCCACGAAGGGGGCATCCGTGAAGTACCACCAGCTCTTGGGGATCTGCGGGTCGCGCTGCTTCCACGCGGGCTCGCTGCCACGGCGCGCGGCCGAGCGCAGCAGGGCGGGCTCGTCCTGCCACGAACCGCCGCGCACCACGTGCGGGTACCGCAGGGGCTTGCCATCGGTGCGGCGCGGGTGCGCCACCGGGTTGCTGCGCGGGGCCGGGCCGCCCGCGGCGCCGTACCAGTCGGCGACCAGTTCGTCGACGCACCATTCGGCCACGTTGCCGTGCATGTCGAACAACCCGAAGGCGTTGGGCTTCTTCTGCCCGCCCTTCTGGTAGGTGTTGCCGTTGTTGGCCGCGTAGATGGCGTGGTCGCCGAGGGCAGCCGGGTCATCGCCGAAGGCGTATGCGGTCTGCGCCCCGGCGCGGCACGCGTACTCCCACTCGGCCTCGGTGGGCAGGCGGTGGAACCGCCCCGTCTTGCGCGACAGCCAGACGCAGTACTCGCGGGCGGCCTCCTGCGTCATGCAGATGGCCGGATACCCCTCGCGCCCCATGCCGAAGGTCATGTCGGTGTAGGGCGGCGTCGGCCGGCTCATGCCGTCCGGCTTCTTGGACTGGGGCAGTTCCTCGTCCGTGTTCCAGGCGTCGTACTGCTCCCAGGTGATCTCGATGCGCCCCATCCAGAAGGGGGCCACCGCCACCTCGACCTGCGGTCCCTCGTTCTCGGCGCGGCCTGCCTCGCTGGCAGGGCTGCCCATGAGGAACCTGCCGCCGGGCACGGGCACCATCGCGATCGCAGCGCGGCCGCCGGGCAGTTCCTGATCGTAGGGCTCCATCGCGGGAGCAGGCGGCTGGGCCGGCTGCTGCGTCGGCGGGGTCACTGCGCCGGAACCAGCCGCGGGGGCCGGGGCCGAGGGCTTTGTCCCTGCCGCTCCCGCGCCAGTTCCCTGTGCAGCCGGCGCCTCGCCCCGGGAGCACGAGACCAGCGCCAGCAGGACCAGCAACGACGTGCGAACGTGCATGCGGCGTCGCAGTGTAGGTGTGGGCCCGCGATTGACCAGTGCCTGACCCGCGAAGCAGGAGCCGCGTGCGTGCCCTCGCGCGGGCTCCTATGGTGCGCGCACTGGAGGTCCCATGCTTCGTCGCGAGTTCCTCGTCGCCGGCACCGCCGGCATCACCGCATCCCTGGTCCCCGGCGCCACGGTGGCAGGCGCTTCCGGCGCGCCGCGCCGCAACGAGCCCTTCGGGCTCAAGTTCGCGCCGCACTTCGGCATGTTCCGCAACCATGCAAAGGACGATGCGGACCAGCTCCAGTTCGCCTTCGACGAGGGCTTCCGCGCCTGGGAGGACAACGGCATGGGCGGGCGGTCCGTCGAGGACCAGGAGCGCCTCGCCAAGAAGATGACGCAACTGGGCATCGAGATGGGCGTGTTCGTGGGGCACGGCGACTTCGGCGCCCCCACCTTCGCGTCGGGCAGCAAGGAGCACGCGGACCGCGTGCTCGCGGACATGAAGAAGGCCGTCGAGGTCGCAAAGCGCGTCAACGCGAAATGGTGCACCGTGGTCCCGGGCACCGTCGACCACCGGCAGGACATGGACTACCAGACCGCCAATGCCATCGAGCTGCTCAAGCGCTGCAGCGAGATCGTGGCGCCCGCGGGCCTGACGATGGTGCTGGAGCCGCTCAACTTCCGCGACCACCCCGAGCTGTTCCTCACGCGGATCCCGCAGGGGTACCAGATCTGCCGCGCGGTCGGTTCACCGCACTGCAAGATCCTCAACGACCTGTACCACCAGCAGATCACCGAGGGGAACCTCATCCCCAACGTGGACCGCGCGTGGAGCGAGATCGGGTACTTCCAGTCCGGTGACAACCCTGGGCGCTGCGAGCCGGAGACCGGCGAGATCCACTACCGCAACGTGTTCCGGCACATCCGCGACAAGGGCTTCACCGGCATCGTCGGCATGGAGCACGGCAAGAAGCACGGCGGCAAGGAAGGTGAGCGCAAGCTCATCGACGCCTACCGCACCGTGAACCCGGCCTGAGCGCCTGCTCCGGAAACACGGCGAGCCGCGCAGGAGGCTCCTGCGCGGCTCGCGGTGGTGCAAGCGGTCGTGAGCAGCTCAGCTCTTGACCGGCTCGGTCTTCACGGCCGGCTTGGACACGGGTGCTGCCTGGTCGTTGCAGCAGCCGCCAGTGGCCTTGGCGTCCTTGGTGGGAGCGGCCTTGTCACCGCAGCAGCCGCCGGTCGCCTTCGCATCCTTGGCCGGAGCTGCGGCCTTGTCGGCGCAGCTCCGGCCAAGGATGCGAAGGCGACCGGCGGCTGCTGCGGTGACAAGGCCGCTCCCACCAAGGACGCCAAGGCCACTGGCGGCAGCTGCAACGACCAGGCAGCACCCGTGTCC